>DAOVTF010000187.1 GCA_030633225.1 Flavobacteriaceae bacterium | reverse complement strand
TTTTAAAATGATGTATTTTCACATCCATATTATTTTAAGATGATAAAAGCAAAAAACATTCACAAATATTATGGTGAATTAGAGGTTTTAAAAGGTGTTAACCTTCATATTAAAAAGAGTGAGATTGTGGCAATAGTTGGGCCAAGTGGTGCAGGTAAAACTACACTTTTACAAATTTTAGGCACCTTAGATAAACCAAGTTCATCTGATTCAATAATTATAAAAGATATAAATATTATTGAGCTAAAAGATAAAGCTTTATCAAAGTTTAGAAATAAACATATTGGTTTTATTTTTCAATTCCATCAATTATTACCCGAATTTACCGCTCTTGAAAATGTTTGTATTCCTGCTTTTATTGCAAATAGACCCAAAAAAGAAGTTATAAATGAAGCCAAAGAAATACTTGACTTTTTAGGACTTTCTGATCGTTATGAGCATAAACCAAATGAACTTTCAGGTGGTGAACAACAACGAGTTGCAGTTGCCAGAGCTTTAATTAACAAACCTGATGTTATTTTTGCAGATGAACCTAGTGGAAATTTAGATACAGTTTCTTCTAAAAGCCTACATGAATTATTTTTTAAATTAAGAGATCAGTTTCATCAAACTTTTGTTATCGTTACACACAATTTAGAATTGGCAAATATGGCTGATAGAAAATTAGAAATGAAAGACGGACAGATAGTTAACAGCTAATCTTAAATTATTTTACTCCTACTAAATCCTCCCAATTATGATAGGCATTATCAGTGCAATGCAGGAAGAAATTCAAGCTTTGCATACCTTACTTAAAAATGAAAAGATCATTAAAAAGGGAATGAGAACCTATTATTATGGTATTTTATTTGATCAAGAAATAGTATTGGTATTTTCACGATGGGGAAAGGTAGCTTCGGCTACTACTGCAACTCAAATAATTAATGATTTTAACGTTGATGAAATTATTTTTACTGGTGTTGCCGGATCTATTCAAAAAGAAATTAATATAGGTGATATCATTGTAGGGAAGAATTTGTATCAACACGATATGAATGCTAGCCCTTTGGTTGAACAATTTGAAATTCCGATTCTTCAAAAAAAATATTTTGAAACCAATACTGTAAAAAGAGATTTGTTATATAAAGCTTGTCAATTATTTTTAATTGAATTTGAAAACTTTATTGATAAAAGCAATTCAATAAAATTTAATATTACTACTCCAAAGGTTTTAATAGAAGATATAGCCAGTGGCGATCAGTTTATTTCTACAAAACAACAAATAAGTTATATAAAAAATACCTTACCTAATATTGCTTGTGTTGAAATGGAAGGTGCCGCTGTGGCACAAGTTTGTTTTGAGTATCAAGTCCCATTTAGTATTATACGAACTATTTCAGATAATGCTAACAACAACTCACATATTGATTTTCCTAAATTTGCAAAAATTATAGCTAGTAATTATGCGCTTGGTATTTTAAAGCATTATTTTAATTTAAATTCAAATACTTAGGGAATGATATTATTTAAATGCAGTTTTTTTTCTATCTCTTTTTATAAAGTGTAATTTGTCATCTTTATAAATTTGTTGTCTATAACCAAACAAATGAAAAATATCTTTAGCCAAATACTTGGCAATTTTTGGATCAACAATTAAAGTATAATTATTCTCTGGAGCTTTATTAACTCCTGGAATCAATCTTAAAAAATGATTAATTTTTAATTTTCTTGCAAAAAGGGAAGTACTCAACCAGAATTTTGAAATTTTAGATAGAATAAAAAATCCGTCTTCTCCAAGGTTTTGATATAATGGCATAAAAATTCTACCATCCTCTGTTGCTTTAATTAATTCGCCATTACTTTGAGCTAAATCCTGATTTTTCTTAATGGATTCAAAATTTATAAACCCAGATTTCATTTTAAAATCTTCATCCTTTTTTATACCGTAACGATATTTTATTTCGAAAAAATCGTATTTACAACATAGATTAGAAAGTTCATTTTTATAATCATTGTAATTAGTAATATCCTTTTTTGCTACACATTTTGAATGTACTAATGCTTTCCATATAAATGCCTCACAATTAGTAACAGACTTTTCATCATGATGTTCTCCACCTTCAAATCCTAATGCTATATGACCAAATTCATTAATAAAAGTTAGAAGTGGGCCGTCTAAATACTCTTCAATACCCAGCACAACAGGCACAGGAAAATTAGATGAGAATTTTCGATTATTTAAAGAATCACTTATAGTAATAAAAGGCACTGTTGCCGAAGAAGTTGTATGAAGATCAATAAAATAAAATGGACCAATATCCCTATCTATAATATCTTTTATGAGTTTATAAATTTCAATTTGTTCTTTTGTTTCGGCATTTTCCTCAACAGAAAGATTATTTATAGCTTCAATATTTTCTTTTCTCCATATTCTATTTAAATCAACATCTTCAAATCTAATTCCTTTTTTTGAAGCATTTATATTTCCAAAAATTACATAAAAATTCCCTTTAAACTGAATATTATCTTCTTTGATTTTCTGAAGTACTTTTTTAGAAGCCTTAACTCCTGCCTGTTCATTTCCATGAATACCTGCCAAAATTACAACTGTTGGTGTTTGTTTTGAGCCCTTTATATCGCCTAAAACACGATTAGAGCTTATATGATAGTTAGCAATGTTGTTTTTAGAATTATTCATTTATTGATGAAGTATCTTTTAATTTTTCTAAATCATTTTTAGTTAAAATTCCTATTAAATCTCCATATTCAAGTACTGGTAAACAACCTACTTTATTTTTTATCATAATATCTTTTGCTTTGTGATATGATGTTTCTGAACTAACTGTAATAATATCATTTATCATAATATCTTTTGCTACAATTAATTTCTTTTTCTTCAAATCAATTGCATCTATATTCTTCTTTGTTATTAAACCTGTAAGCTTATTTTTATTATTTACAACTGGAATGTGATGAATATTTTTCCATTTCATTATTTTAATCACCAAATCTACTAAATCATCTTCATTTACTACAAATATTTCAGTAGTCATAAACTTATCCAATTCAATATTTTCAATATCCAAATCAACACACTGCTTAGGGTTTGCAATTTTCCACTGATGCACAGGTTTACCTTTTATTTGTTTTTTATACATACACGAAGCTAGTGTTGCACTTGCAATATCTTTAGTTAGTTTTTTGCGCAATTTTCTATTGCTATTGGTAATCCAAACACTTCCGGTTTGGTGTGAATCAACCCTTTTTTCAATAATATTCAAATAATGTGTAATATCTTTTTTATCAACTTTTGATTTTATTAACCCCTCATACGCCAATGGTATTAAATGTTCTTTTATCAATCGCTTTGCTGAGATTCCTTTACCAAACCAGTTAAAATAAGTATTAATTCCTGTTCTAGCAGCATTAATAAAATTTCCTTTTGCTTCTCGGAATGGAATTATATCATAAACTTTTTTATATTTTTTAGGCATCCCTTGCATCACTCCTACCCAAAACAGAGCATTGGCTATTTCATCTTTAACAGTCGGACCTGACGGAATATATCTATTTTCAATTCTCAAATTTGGGATTCCATTATTAATTCCATAGCATAATCGATTCCACTTGTAAATAGTTCCACTATGAACACTTAATGCTTCTAATTTTGGAATTTTACCCTGCACTAATAATTCAATAGCATTTTCTTCAAAATTAGAAGTCAATATTGGAGAATATCTAACAATATCATCTTTATACATTTCTATAATAGATTTTCTTAACCAATCGTTTCCAAACGAAACTCTAGGTTTTTGACCTCTTAACAGATATGATTTATTTCTTAAATCTACACTTTGCTGAAAAAGAGCTATCCGTGTTTCACTCCATAGTTCTTTGCCTAATAACATTGGCGAATTTGACATCACTGATAACATAGGACCAGCTATGACACTTGCCCAATTATACTTGTCAACAATTTGCTTTAAAGGAATTTGTAAGTGAACTTGAAAACTTGTATTACATGCTTCAAAAAGAATAGATTCGTGTTTAAGAATTAACTCATCAACACCTTCTATTCGAAGTTTAAAATCATTACCACGTATTTTTTTTATAATATTATTTAATAATTTATATCTTTTATGTGGTGTTATGTTTTCAAATACTAAGTCCTTTTTCTTTAATGTTGGTAATATTCCTGCAAGTAAAATTTTATTTTCCCCTACTTGATTTGCCGAATAGTGGCCTTTTTTTAACAAATCATTTAATTGATTCTCTAATTGTGAAAAGCAATTAGAGTTTAACTCTATTGGGTCTAAATTTATTTCGAGATTGAAAAGTGCTAACTCTGTGGTATAATGTTTATCATTAATTTTTTCAAGAACTTCTAATGCTTTTTTTGAAGGATTAAAATTTTTATCCACCAAACACAACTCTTGCTCAGCACCAATTCTTTGTTTTCCTTTTTCAAATAAATCATTCTCAATCATCATATCTAAGGCTTTTACATCATCAAGTAAATGATATAAAAAGTCTTTTCGTTCGCTTAAGCTTTCTATTGCTTTTACGGATTGAGAACCCATAACTATTATTTTTACTGTATAAATATACAGTAATACTCCTCATTATTAAATGATTAAAATCATATTCTATACAATCTTATTACCAAACAAATAATGGTTTATCACTCATTAAATTATTAACCTTATGAGCAATATTTTCAAGTACTTCTTCATTTTCAAAATTATTGATCACTTCATCAAGTAAATCGACAATAGTTTGCATATCTTTTTCTTTTAAACCCCTTGTTGTAACAGCAGCTGTTCCAACTCTAATGCCTGAAGTAA
>DAOVTF010000040.1 GCA_030633225.1 Flavobacteriaceae bacterium | reverse complement strand
TTTGTCCAGTTTTATTTTGGTTTACCAATCGCCATGATTATCATATGTTTGGTTTTTATTCCTATATATCACAAACTTAAAGTTTATACGGCTTATGAGTATTTAGAAAGCAGATTTGATTTAAAAACAAGGACTTTAGCTGCAATTTTATTTTTGATTCAAAGAGGTTTGGCAGCAGGAATAACAATTTTTGCACCTGCTATTATTTTATCTGCTGTATTAGGATGGGATCTATTAACTCTCAATATTATAATAGGAGTTTTGGTTATAATTTACACCGTAAGCGGTGGGACTAAAGCTGTTAGTGTAACGCAAAAACAGCAAATGGCAATTATTTTTATTGGGATGTTTGCTGCTTTTTTTATCATTATTAGCTACTTACCACAAGATATATCATTTAGTAAAGCTTTAAAAATTGCGGGCGCAAGTGGGAAAATGGAAATACTGGATTTTTCATTTGATCTTAGTAATCGCTATACAATTTGGACAGGATTTCTAGGAGGAACTTTTTTAATGCTTTCTTATTTTGGAACGGATCAATCACAGGTTCAAAGATATTTAGCGGGTAAATCTGTCCGTGAAAGTCAGTTAGGTTTGATTTTTAATGGATTTTTAAAAATACCCATGCAGTTTTTTATATTGTTGGTTGGTGTAATGGTTTTTGTTTTTTATCAGTTTAATGCTTCACCATTAAATTTTAATCCAGCTGCTACTGATGCGGTCAGAAATTCTGAATTTTCCGAAGAATATAATATTCTGGAAGAGAATCATAAAAGTATAGAAGAAAAGAAAAAAATAGCTCAGTTTCATTATGTTGACAATGTTAATAGTGAAAGCGTAAGAAAACAAATTCAAGAATTAAATAGAGAAGAAAAAGCAAATCGGGAAAAAGCTAAGGAAATAATTTTAAAGGCAGATAGCACTCAAGAAACGAATGATAAAGACTATGTATTTATTCATTTTATTTTAAACAATTTACCTCGTGGTTTAATAGGTTTACTGTTAGCAGTTATATTATCGGCTGCTATGTCTTCAACTGCATCTGAATTAAACGCATTAGCATCAACAACAACAATAGATTTATATAAACGAAATGAGAAGTCTGAAAAAGAAGACAAGCATTATGTAACAGCTACCAAGTGGTTTACTTTGGGTTGGGGTTTTTTGGCTATTTTGGTTGCAAGTGTTGCCAATTTATTTGATAATTTAATTCAGTTGGTCAATATTATTGGGTCTATTTTTTATGGAAATATTTTAGGTATTTTCTTGTTGGCATTTTTTATAAAATCAGTTAAAGGAAATTCTGTTTTTATCTCTGCAATAATTACACAGATTATAATTATTGGAGTTTTCGTTTTAGATATTTTACCTTATTTATGGTTGAATTTATTGGGTTGTATTCTGGTTATGGGAATTGCTATTTTAATTCAACAGTTCTCTTCAGAACAGAAAAGTGAAATTGCATAAAAAATCCTCAACCAAAAGAGATTGAGGATTGTATTTTATAACCTGAGTTCGATTATAGCTTTGAATACAGTTATGAACAAATTATCATAATCCTTTCAGGAAAAATTCCCTAAACGCAATATTTTATCCAAAACTTACATTCTTTAAGCTTTCTGTATCTTAAATCTATAATCAAACTCAGGTTTATAATAAAAACTTAGTTATTCAGAAACAGGAATTGAAAGTCTTGCTTTTTCCCATGAAAAATCTATTGAATTTTTCCCAATAGTATATAATAATTCTTCTTGATTATCATTAACAAAATTTGGAGCTATTTTTACTCGAAAAACATCTTCTTTTTCTTTGTATGAAAAATGACCCCAAGCATCACTTTTACTGTTAAAAATTACTATCCATTCTCCATTTTCTTTAGGAATCATAAAAAGACCGTATTTACCAGCAGGTAATTTGTTTCCAGCAATGGTCACATCTTTATCAAAAGAAAAGGTAGTATTCTCATTTGCACCAGCTCTCCAAACTTTATCGTACTTCACAAGTTTACCCCATATTACCCTATTTTTCACAAAAGGTGAGCCATAATCAACAGAAATATTTACACCATCGATATTACCATCTACCTGTTTTTTAGGACTTTTTTGTGCACAGCTAATTGATGTTATAAAAAGCAGTACTAATATTAGATTTATTTTTTTCATAATTTGATTGTCTAGAAGTAAGAAGTAAGAAGAAAATAAAACTAAAATCTATTTTTCAATTTACTCCTCACAACTTATTTAAATTATTTACTCCATTCAGCGATGGATTCTTTATTCATTTTTACATAATCAGCATTACCGGCTTTTTCAGCAACTTCTAACGAAGTTTTAGCGGTAGCTATAGCACCTTTTTTATCTCCCATTTCTGCTTGAATCAATGATTTTTGACGAGTCATCCAAAAAGCATCTGGATTCATTTTAACTGCTTCATCTACCCAAGTTAATGCCTGGTCTAGATCTTTGCCTGATTTACTATAATAACTTGCAGCCGCAAAGTAATCGTTACCCGATGGTCCAGCCATAACTTTATCAATACTTTCCATGGCAATTTTTTCAGTAGGAACATTAATTTTAACAGATACTAATGTTTTTTCCCATAATATAAATAAAGATCCATGATTCGCATCTGCAAGATTATCAAACCCCATTTCAAATGTTTCAAATGCAAAAGGCATGGTTTCAGTTTTTATGGAAGTTTTTACAGCAACCTTTTTATCATCCCATTCTTTTGGTAAACCCCAGTTTTTAGCATCATTATAAAAAATCACATCCCAGGCACTTTTATTTGGTATTGTATAGATTGCATAAGTTCCTTTTTTAAGAGATTTTCCACCTATAACAACATCAGTACTAAATGTGATATTTGTATTTGCATTGGCACCAGTTCTCCATTTTTTTCCATAAGGAACAAGATCGCCATAAATAGTTCTACCACGCATGGAAGGGCGAGAGTATTCTAACGTTACGTCAGTTAAGCCAATTTTTTGTTCAACTTTTGAAGTTGGACTAGGTTGTGGCGCTTTAATTTGAGCTTGAAAGGTAAAAGAAGTAAGTACAATTAGTAAAGTAAGTAGTTTAGTTTTCATAAGTTTAAATTTTAGTTATTAAAACTTAAAAATACATAGAATCAATTTATTCCTACTAAACTAATAAGGGTTTTAACATATTTTTAAGAACTATATTTTCGTTTTCGTAAATAATTGAAGACAAATCCAAATAATCCTAAAATAATAAGTGGTAAAATTATATTGAACACTTGCCAATAGGTTCTTTTTTGAAAAGCTTGTTCTTTGTCTAAAAATTGGATTTGTAAATTTTTAGAACGAAGGTTTATTATTCCTGAATCATCTAATAAATAATGCACTGTATTGAGCAATAAATCTGCATTGCCAAAGGCTTGATTAGTCCATTTGTCAATACTAAGAGGTAAAGGTTCTCCTTTAAAAGTTTCGTTTGCAATTATATCTCCGTCACTAATTATAACCATTGCATTTTTTTTGCTAATTTGCTTGTAACTACTTAGATTGAAAGGCTTAGTTCTATTGGTATATGCCGATTTAAATTCACCTTCTAATAATACACCAAATGTAGTATTTGCATCATTGAATTCTTCTTTGATTGGCTTATTGGAAATTTCATTTAAAGAAATATTTGTAGGCGTACCAATTATTTTAGCATACGGTGAGCTTTGTAATAAAGCCGTTTTTTTAATATTATTTTTTAAGGTATCCATACTACTTGGAAACTTTAATAATATTGGATCTAGATTGGAAGAAATCGGATTGTTATTATTTGAAAGGGTCAGAGGAAAATAATGCCATAAAAAATCTTGATATTGGGTTTGATTTCCTGTGTTACCAGATGCTAGACGAATAGATGAACTATATAGGTCTTTAGTTACATTATAATTAATTCGCACCCCATAATTAAAAAACAAGTCGGTTAAATTAAGGTCACGATTTAAGGCTAAAGTTTTACCATTTGCCATTAAACTATCCATTTCAGCAGCAATATTGTCAATTAACCATAAAGTTTTACCGTTGTTTAAAATATATTGATCTAATGTGAATTTTTCTTCTTCAGTAAATACTTTTGTTGGTTTAGCTACAATTACAAGGTCATATTCTATTAGATCACTTAATGTTTTTTCAGGGTTAGTTTTAACTGAATCTAAAGTGAATTCGGCAAGTTTATAATACTCACTTAGTTTTTTTAAGAAACTATATAAATAAATATCCTCTAATTCTCCATTTCCTTTTAAGATTGCAATTTTTTTATCTTTTTTAGATATTATTTTATGCAAGGCATTTGCAAATTCATATTCTAAGTTTTCAATTGATCTTTTCATCTGTTCCTCTTGAGAGGGAGCAGTTGAATTGCTTAGCAGAGAAACATTTTCAATTTTATCATCGAAATTAATAGTTGCCCAAGGAAAAATAATTGATTCAGAAACTACCCCATCTTCCTGAACGGTTAATTTACTAGGTTGTAATCCGTTTTTAATTAATTCTTTTTTATTGCTTTTGGGGTCTATAAATCGGAATTTGATATTATCGTTTAAAGCACTTAATTCCTCTAAAAATTGATTGGTTTCTAATTGAATCCTTTTAAACTCAGATGGAAAATCACCTTGTAAGTATACTTTTATATAAATTGGTTCATCAATTTTATCAATAATATCCTTTGTTTCATCTAGTAGAGAATATCTTTTATCTTTAGTAAGGTCAAATCGTTTATTAAAGGAATTTCCTAAATAATTGAGCACGATCAATGCAATTAGAACTAAAGGAATTTTGATATATAATTTAGATGAGTTCATAGATTGTTAGCGCAATATTTATTGTTGATCGAATTTTAATTTAGTTAGGAATAGAAAGAAAAAAATAACACTGATAAAATAGACAACATCTTTTGTGTCAATAACACCTCGGCTAATACTTTTAAAATGAGAACTCATTCCAAAATTTTCTATGGCAAAGTTTTGAAATAGGTTTAATTCAGCAATTGCCTCAAATCCATAATACATAAAAAATGAAATAACAACTCCAAAAATAAATGCAACTATTTGATTATTAGATAATGTTGATGTAAATAACCCAATAGAAGTAAAGGCAGCTGCTAAAAAAAGCAACCCTAAATATGATCCAAAAGTGCTTCCAAAATCTAAATTGCCAACCGGATTTCCTAGTTGAATTAATGTATATACATAAGTTAATGTTGGAATTAATGCTAGAAAAATTAATGTAAATGCACCTAAAAACTTACCAATTACTATTTGCCAACTTGTTATTGGTTTAGTTTTAATAATCTCAATAGTACCTAATCTAATTTCATCAGAAAAACTTCTCATGGTAATCGCTGGGATTAGAAAAATAAAAAACCAGGGAGCTATATAAAAGAAACTAGTTAGGTCGGCAAAACCAGCATTTAAAATATTGAAATCACCTTTAAATACCCATAGAAATAACCCGTTAACGAGCAAAAAAACTGCTATAACCAAATATCCAATTGGAGAAGCAAAAAATAAATTTAATTCTTTCTTAAATATGGCAAACATTATTCTATTATTTTAAACTTACAACTTTATCAACACTCCAAGCTTCAGGTTTAGCATTAAACATTGCCTTAGTTTTTGCCCAAACCCTTATAAAAAGCTCGGATTTTCTATAATTATTTAGATCTTTTTCAGAATCCCAATAACTATAAGTAAAAAAAACATTTTTATTGTCTTTATCTTGATATAATTCTAAAAACAGACACCCTTTAAAACTTCTAATTTTTTCTTTATTTTGATGAAAATTCTCTAAAAAATCTTCAATTTTATTTTCATCAAAACTCATTTTAACTATTCTTACAAACATAAATTTAAGCTATAAGATGAAATACATCCTTTTTTAATTAAACCTTACGGTAATATTATCACGATAATTTAATCCTAATAAATTTGATGCGCCACCAACAGTTTTTAAATTACTTCGATATAGTGAAATTTCTAAAAAATTAGCCGAATTAAAAATTGCTAATTTTTTACCATCATCATGTCTCTTTTCTCTTGGTGTCGAAAAATCAACTATCTCATTATATTTTTTATAAATCTTTGTAAACTTATAATTTCTAGCAATAATTTCAAACTCTCTACCTTTTCCAATATTATTAAAAGTGTTTTGAGTAATGTTACTAATTACATTACCAAAATTATCAATATAAATAACGCTTCCGACAATTTGGTTTTTTTCCACATTAATTTGAGGCTGAATTTCGTATAATTTTTTTACATCGTCAATTTGCTTTCCAATAACTTCCAAAGTTCCACCTCTAGCGATATGACAAGCCACCTTAACAAAAACATCAAGTATAGAAAGTTTATTATCATTGCTACTTTGAATAGTAATTTCTACTAATTTTTCAGGATTTATTTCATTGGTAATCATTGAAATAATACCGTTATCACAACAAATAAAATATTGATTTTCTAATTGAATGGCAATAGGTTTATTTTCAACACTTATTTCAGAATCAACTCCAATTATATGAATGGTGCCTTCTGGGAAATTTTGATAAGCATTTTTTAATATATAGGCTGCTTCGGTAATGCTAAAAGGTGTAATTTGATGAGAAATATCAACAACTTTTGCTTCGTGTAATTCTTTATAAATAGAGCCTTTTACAGCACCAACGAAGTGATCTTTTGTGCCAAAATCGGTTGTTAATGTAATTATTGGCATATTTTATTAAAGATTTATTAGTTTGAAAATCATAAAAATAAATTTATATAATTTACAATTAATTAGAGTTGACCTATATTTAATTATACTATTTTTGTGATACAAATCTAAACAAATTAATACATTATAAAAGCTCTAATAGCTTAAAATTATAACTAAATATTTATCATTTGAACGAAAGAATAATTGTATTAGAAGAAATTAATCCAAACGAGTTTTTTGGGCCTCGTAATAGTAATATAGAATTGATAAAAAAGCACTATCCAAAACTTAAAATTGTTGCTCGAGGAAATAGAATTAAAATTTTTGGGGAGCCTTTGATTATGGATGATTTTGAAAAGAAATTTGAAATGCTGAGTGATTATTTTCATCGCTATAATAAAATAGATGAAAATAGCATTGAAAATATAATTACTTCTGATTCGAAGCAAAAAAATGGAACTAAAACGGATAAAGTATTGGTTCATGGTGTTAATGGAAGATTGATCAAAGCACAAACAGTCAATCAACAGAAAATGGTTGATCTGATGAATAAAAATGATATGCTTTTTGCTATTGGTCCAGCAGGTACTGGTAAAACCTACACTGCAGTTGCTTTGGCAGTTAAGGCTTTGAAAGATAAAGAAGTAAGAAGAATTGTTTTGACAAGACCGGCAGTTGAATCAGGAGAGAAATTAGGATTTTTGCCAGGTGACCTAAAAGAAAAGTTAGATCCTTACATGCAACCTTTATACGATGCTTTGAGAGATATGATTCCTCATGAAAAGCTCGAATCTTTTCTTGAAAAAGGAATAATTCAAATTGCTCCTTTAGCATTCATGAGGGGTAGAACTTTAGATAGCGCTTTTGTAATTTTAGATGAAGCTCAAAATACGACACATAGTCAAATGAAAATGTTTTTAACCCGAATGGGTAAACATGCAAAATTTATTATCACAGCCGATCCTGGTCAAATTGATCTACCTCCTAGAATAAATTCAGGAATTAAAGAGGCTTTACTTACTTTAAAGGATTTAGAAGGTATAGCTGTTGTTCACCTTGATGATAAAGATGTGATAAGGCATAAACTAGTTAAAAAAATTATTAATGCTTATAAAAGTTTTGAATCAGAATAAAATGTATTACTGTTAAAAACGGTTAACCGACAACTAGCAACCAATAACTATTATGAATACAATAAACGATACAAACTTTAATTTTCCAAAGCAAAAATCTGTATATAAAGGTAAAGTTAGAGAGGTTTATAATATTAATGACGAGCTGTTAGTGATGATTGCCAGCGATAGATTATCAGCTTTTGATATTATCATGCCAAAGCAGATTCCTTTTAAAGGACAAATCTTAAATCAAATAGCGGCATATATGCTCAATGAAACAAAAGATCTTGTACCAAATTGGTTAATGGATTGTCCCGATCCAAATGTTGCGATAGGTCATTTAGCTTCTCCTTTTAAAGTAGAAATGGTAATAAGAGGATATATTTCTGGTCATGCATGGAGAGAATATAGAGATGGAAAAAGAGAAATTTGTGGTGTAAAAATGCCTGATGGAATGAAGGAAAATGATAAATTTCCTGAGCCGATTATAACACCTTCAACAAAGGCAGATGGAGGATCGCACGATGAAGATATTTCTAGAGAAGAAATCATTTCGCAGGGGATTGTAAGTAAAGAAGATTATTTGGTTTTAGAAGATTATACAAGAAAATTATTTCAAAGAGGAACTGAAATAGCAGCAAAAAGAGACTTACTTTTAGTCGATACCAAATATGAATTTGGTAAAACAAAGGATGGTAAGATTGTTTTGATTGATGAAATTCACACACCAGATTCCTCACGTTATTTTTATAGAGAAGGTTATCAAAAGCGTCAAGATAGGGATGAGGCCCAAAAACAATTGTCAAAAGAATTTGTGCGCCAATGGTTGATTAAAAATGGATTTCAAGGTAAAGAAGGTCAAGAAGTGCCAGAAATGACCGATAAAAAAATTAATGAAATTTCAAATCGTTATATTGAATTGTATGAACAGATTACTGGAAAGGAATTTGAAAAGGCGGATGTAAGTGATGTTTCAGATAGAATAGAAAAAAATGTTTTAAAGTTTCTGAATAAGGTTTGATAATTATTAATTAAATAAAAATCAATATCAATAGAATTTTTAAAAGTAATCACCCGATGATTATAACTAGTTTAGCCAGAGTCATCGGATGAATGTTTTATTTTATTTAAAGCACCCCAACTTCTTGCATACATTTTTTCATTTCTTGGTAAGTACGTTCAATATTATTATCTAATCCAATTGAAAAACGAATCAATCCATCACTTAATCCCATTTCTTTTTGTTCATCGGCAGGTATTTCAGATGAAGTTCCTGTACCAGGTGCATTGAATAAGGTTTTGTAAAAACCTAAACTAACAGCTAGATATCCTAAATTTCGATTTTGCATTAGCTCCATTAATTCATCAGCTTTTACTAGAGATCCAACATCAAAAGCAAGCATTCCGCCAAAGCCGTATTCTTTATTATACATGCTTTTATATAATTCATGTTGCGGATGACTTTTTAACCCAGGATATATAATCTTTATGCCATCTTTTTCAAGATTTTCAGAAAGGCACATTGCATTTTCGCTATGCTTTTTAATTCGGATATGTAAAGTCCGCATATTTTTTAATACACTTGCCGATCTTAAACTATCCATTACTGGTCCTAACAACATACTTGCTCCGTCATTTACATTGCGTAAATCATTAATAAATTCTTGAGAACCGCATACAACGCCACCAACCGTATCACTTGAGCCATTTATAAATTTGGTTAAGCTATGAATAACAACATCTGCGCCTAACTTAGCAGGGGCAATACTTAATGGTGAAAAAGTATTATCAACTACCAATTTTAGGTTGTGTTTCTTGGCTAATTTTGATAATCCTTTAATATCAGCAATTTCTAAAAGTGGATTACTTACTGCTTCACAGAAAAGAACTTTTGTGTTTTTGTTTATAGATGCCTCAATTTGTTCGAGCGAAGTGATATTAACAAATGAAGTAGTTATGCCAAATTTTGGTGCAAAATTCTTTAAAAAAGCATAGCTTCCTCCATAGATAGTACGAGAAGAAACAATATGGTCACCAGAATTACACAATTGCATTAAAGTAGGGGTAATTGCTCCCATACCAGATGCTGATACATTAGCAGTTTCTGTTCCTTCCATAGCGGCAAGGGCTTCGCCTAAAAATAAATTACTAGGACTCGAATGGCGAGAGTATAAATAACAACCTTCTGCATTACCTTCAAAGGTATCCATCATTGTTTTTGCATGTAAAAATGTATAGGTTGAAGAATCAGAAATTGAAGGATTTACTCCTCCAAATTCGCCAAAGTATTGTAGGTCTTGAATATTATCTGCTGGATTAAAACTCATAATTATAAATTTAATGTTATAAATCAATACAAAAATAATATTAAATAGAGTAAAAATCAATAGTTGATTAATAATTTAGAAAATATTAAAGC
>DAOVTF010000253.1 GCA_030633225.1 Flavobacteriaceae bacterium | reverse complement strand
TAGATTGCAATATACCAAAAATTTAACACCTATTTTCAATTATAAATATAGAAATCTTATGAAAAAAATATTCTTAGTCTTAGTTTTATTTACTTCAATATTACATGCACAGCAAATTGATATAAAAAAATTAAAGGGTATGAATCCAAGATCTATTGGTCCGGCTGGAATGAGTGGAAGAATCACAGCAATTGACGTTGTAAATCATCAGCCAAATATAATATATGTTGGTGCCGCATCGGGTGGTGTTTGGAAATCTGAAAGTGAAGGTGTTGACTGGAAGCCAATTTTTGATAAAGAAAATTTACAAGCCATTGGTGCAATAACTATTCAACAAAGTAACCCAGATGTCATTTGGGTTGGAACAGGTGAGGGAAACCCTAGAAATAGTTTAAATGGTGGTTATGGAATTTACAAAAGTATTGATGGAGGAGAAAATTGGAAGTTGATGGGCTTGGAAAAAACTCGAAACATACATCGCATTATTATTGATAGAGATAATCCTAATATAATTTATGTTGCCGCCATTGGATCACCATGGGGTGAACATCCTGAGCGTGGAGTTTTTAAAAGCAATGATGGAGGAGAATCTTGGAAAAGAATCCTCTTTGTCAATAATAAAACTGGAGCAGCTGATTTAGTGGTTGATTCTTCTAATCCCAATAAATTGATCGCAGCCATGTGGGAACATCGTAGAAAACCATATACATTTAATTCAGGAGGTGAAGGATCTGGTTTATATATTTCTTTTGACGGAGGTAAAAATTGGAAAAAGAAAACCGATGAAGATGGACTACCAAAAGGGAATTTAGGAAGAATTGGGTTGGCAATTTCTCAAAGTAATCCAAAAGTTGTTTATGCATTAATTTAAGCTAAGAAAAACGCCTTATACAAATCAATGGATGGTGGATTTAAATGGGAAAAAATAAATGACAAATCGAGTGGTAGAGGTGCATCAGGAATTGGGAACCGTCCATTTTATTATTCTGATATATTTGTTGATCCGCAAAATGAGAATAGAATTTATACTGTTTTTACTTATGTGAATTATAGTATTGACGGTGGTAAATCGTTTCAACAATTAATGCCTGCCTATGGTACAAATGTTGGAGTTCATCCTGATCATCATGCGTGGTGGATTCATCCCGAAAATCCTAGTTTTATGATAGATGGTAATGATGGCGGATTAAATATTACCAAAGACAAAGGTAAGACTTGGCGTTTTGTAGAGAATTTACCTGTAGGACAATTTTATCATATTAATGTGGATAATGATTTTCCGTATCACCTTTATGGAGGAATGCAGGATAATGGTTCTTGGATTGGGCCGGCATATGTTTTAAAGCCTCAAGGAATTAGAAATTCGTACTGGCAAGAACTTATGTTTGGCGATGGGTTTGATGTAATTCCAGATCCGAAAAATTCTAAATATGGTTATGCAATGTCACAACAAGGTTTTGTTGGTAGATATGATAGAGAGACTGGTTTAGCTAAAATGATTAGACCTACACATCCAAACCCAGATATTAAACTAAGATTTAATTGGAATTCGGCTATTGCTATGGATCCATTTGATAGTAAAATAATTTATTTTGGAAGTCAGTTTGTTCATAAATCAACAAATATGGGATATGAATGGGATATCATTTCTCCTGATCTTACTACTAATGATCCGGATAAACAAAAACAATATGAGAGTGGTGGTTTGACAATGGATGCAACAGGAGCGGAAAATTATTGCACAATTCTAGCTATTAGTCCAAGTACTTTTGATAAAAATGTGATTTGGGTTGGTACTGATGATGGTAAAATACAAATTTCAAAAGACGGGGGTGATAATTGGAAAAATATTACACCTATATTATCAAATTTTCCAAAAAATGGATGGATCGCTCAAATTAAACCATCAACTTTTAGTAGAGGTGAAGCCTATGCGGTTGTAAATAATTATAGGAACTTTGATTTTAAACCATATTTATTTAGAACAAGAGATTATGGAAAGACTTGGGAAAGTTTATTAAATAGTAAATCAGAAACTTTTGGATATACTTTATCATTTGTACAAGATCCGGTTAATAAGAATTTAGTTTTTTTAGGGACAGAAAACGGACTTTATGTTAGTATTAACGAAGGGAGAACATGGACAAAATGGACTGAAGGTTATCCAAGTGTTCCAACGATGGATATGGTAATTCACCCAAAAGAACACGATTTAGATATTGCAACTTTTGGACGTTCTTTTTATGTTTTTGACGATATAAGACCATTAAGAGAAATGGCGAAAAATGGTGCAGGTATATTAAATGATACGCTTAAAATATTTGATCCTCCTACAGCTTATATAACTCAAACTCAACAAGCAAGTGGAACCAGGTTTGGAGGAAACGCGATTTTTAATGGTGATAACAGAAAAAGAGGTGCCATGATTAGTTATGTAATCAATAAACCAAAAAAAAGTAACAAATCTGAATCAACAAAATCTAGTAATTCCGAATCAAAGAGTAAAGAAAAAGGCAAAAAAAATGATAGCATTGTTTTAAATATATATAACTCAAAAAATGATTTGATAAGAACTTTAAAACAAAAAGTACCTAAAGAAAATGGTCTGAATCGTATGTATTGGCATATGAATGAAAAAGGTGTGAAAAGACCATCTCGAAAAGTAAGCAAGAGTAAATCTGAACCTAGAGGAGTAACAGTATTGCCAGGTGATTATAAATTGGTTTTAAATTATAAGGGAAATAAAGATTCAACAATGATCACTGTGAAATATGATCCTAGAATACCTATTTCTAATGACGTTTTACAAAGTAAATACGATTTACAAAAAGAGATCGAAACTAAATTTGACCTTGCCTATCGATCTACTAAGCAATTGAAAGAATCAAAAAAAATTACCCAAGATTATAAAAACCAAGCCAAGAATATTGATAAAAAAAAGTATAAAGATTTTATCAAAGAAAGTGATTCTATAATAAAACAAATTGACGTTTTATTAAATGATGTTTTAGGTAAAGAAGATAAAAGACAAGGTATAACAGCAACAAAAGAACCAACAAATATTTCGTATTTAAATACTGCAAATTGGTATGTGAGTTCCTTACAGAAAAAACCAGGAAAAACTGAAAAACAACTTGTTAAAAATGCTTATGATAAAATGGATAGAGTTATTTTAGATATCAATAAGTTTTATGAAACTGATTGGCCAAAATATAGAAAACAAGTAGAAAGTTTAAATTTATCGTCTTTTAAGGATTATGATAAATTAGAGTAGTTTGTTAATGATTCACTTAATTCGTTGTTTTATATTTAGTATTTGAAGGAACCAAGCATTTATCATTTTCCCATTTCCCTTTTAGGGTTTCTTTTGGAATAATATCACCTGAACAATTCAAAAAATTATGATGATTATCCTTTTTTAAGATCTTCATTTCACCGTTGTTTATTTCATCAATTATTAACAAGATCAACTCACTTTTTTGAATTTTAAAATTTTCATCAGCAATTTTTGATCCTATTTTATTATTGAATAAATCCATATCAGAGGAGATTTTGTCTGGTAAAAACCCATCTTCTTTTAAACCTTTTTTATAGGATCTAT
>DAOVTF010000197.1 GCA_030633225.1 Flavobacteriaceae bacterium | reverse complement strand
GTAATAGTTGTAATGTTTCTCAATTTGATTGGAGCCATTTTATATTTTACAATCGGAAGAAAGCAAAAAATTAATTAGCTTGAGCACAACAACGGGGAAAAGTAATCTCGGAATTTTGCTAATCTGTCGAAATTTAATGTTGCAGCGGAAAAATGATATAAAGGAACCCTCTGAAAGCGGAAACCCGACTTTGCGAAATTTTCCAATCAGAACGAAAACAAATTGTTGAGGAAAGTTTTAAAAGCAAAACTATGATTGAGAGGGTAATGTGACAATAAATCAATAATTATAAAAAATGAAACAAACAAAATAAATTGCCGATCGATTTAGAGAAGTCATTTTAGATGGCGAATGGATTGCCAATACAAATTATAAGCATCAATTATCTGATTTAACTTGGAAACAAGCTACAATAAAAACAAGACCTTTAAGCACTATAGCAGCGCTCACCTTTCATATTAATTATTATATAACCGGTATTTTGAATGTATTCAATGGTGGTTCACTTGATATTAGAGATAGATATAGTTTTGACCTTCCTCTTATTGAATCACAAGAAGATTGGGATAAACTATTGAGTAATATGTGGAGTAATGCAGAAAAATTTGCAAATAGAATTGAATTAATGCCAGACGAACAACTGGATAAAGTATTTGTAGATAGCAAATATGGAGGTTATCAAAGAAATATTGATGCAATGATTGAACATAGTTATTACCATTTAGGACAGATTTCTTTGATTAAAAAGATGATCTTGCAGAAAGATGAGAATTGATATGATATTAAATAATAAATTTAAATGAAATATTCAGCCCTATCAGTTTTAATATTGATTTCTTTTTTTACTCCTTACAGAATAAATGGTCAAGAAGAAACGATTCATTTGAAAATGCAAATTATAGAACAAGAGTTTCAAACCATTTTAGATTCATCCAATGTAAATGGTGTAATAGTTTTATTTGACTTAAATAATAATTTATATTATTCGAATAATTATAAAAAAGCAAACAAAGGGCATTTACCTGCGTCAACATTTAAAATTCCTAATTCGATAATAGGATTGGAAACAGGAGTAATTAAGAATGAAAATGAAATTTTTAAATGGAATGGAGAAAAAAGATATTTACCTGCCTGGGAAAAAGATTTAAATCTTAAACAAGCCTTTCAATTATCGTGTGTTCCATGTTATCAAGCAGTTGCTAGAAAAATAGGGATTGATAGAATGAATGATTATTTAAAGAAATTAGATTATGCTGCCATGGAAGTAGATAACAAGACATTAGATAATTTTTGGTTAGGTGGAAACTCAATAATTAGCCCAATTCAACAAATTGATTTTTTAAAAAGATTTTATTTGAACGAACTTTCTATTTCTAAATCAACTTACCAAACAATGAAGGATATTCTTCAAATTGAAATTAATAAAAACTATATTTTAAGTGGTAAAACAGGTTGGTCAACAAGTAACAAAATAGATAATGGGTGGTTTGTGGGATATTTAGAATCAAATAAAAATGTCTACTTTTTTGCAACTAATATAGAACCAAATAAAAACTTTAATATGGATTTATTTGCAAAGATTAGAAAAACTGTAACAATTGAAGCCTTAAAAAGCATTGGTGTTATTAAGTAATTTTACTCCTTCAAGCTGTTCATTTTAAATAATAAATTAGTTAGTGATCTAATTTTTCCAAGATTATTGATTACTTATAATCTAAAATTTGTTTTAAAATATATTGATAATCTTCTTTACTGTTCACAAAATCTAATTCAGTAACATCAATGACCAATGTATTTAATTGCTCTTTAGTTTTAATAAAGTTGATGTATCCTTTATGAATTTTATCTAAGTAGTCAGCTTGAATATTTTGTTCGTAATCTCTACCTCTTTTTTTAATATTGTCAATTAATCTTTCCGTATTTTGATATAAGTATACATAAACATCAGGTTTAGATATCTCTTTGTACATAATGTCAAACATTTTTCTGTACAAACTATATTCTTCTTTGGGTAAAGTTATTTGAGCAAAAATCAGGGATTTAAATATAAAATAATCAGAAACAATAAAGTTTTTAAAAAGATCAAATTGTGCTAGATCATCGGTGAGCTGGTGATATCTATCTGCCAAAAAACTCATTTCCAACGGAAAAGCATATCGTTCTTCATCTTTATAGAATTTGGGTAAAAAAGGATTATCAGCAAAACGTTCTAAAACAAGCTTCGCATTATAATCGTCGCCAATTCTATTTGCTAATGTTGTTTTTCCAGAACCAATATTTCCTTCTATTGCAATATAATTATACTTTTCTACTAACGAAATAGGTCGTTTTAATTTTTGATCAATTTTCTCAATTTCTCCATTATCATTACAATTTTGTAAACAAATTAAAATGGTTTTTTTCACTATTGGATGAATAATATTTGGAGCGATTTCTGTTAAAGGAACCAACACAAATTTTCGTTCCAACATCTTAGGATGCGGAACTTTTAAATTATTGTAAAAAATAATTTCATCATCAAAAAGTAATACATCAATGTCAATAACTCTATCTTGATAATCAGTTGTTTCAAATCTATCTCTACCTAATTTATTTTCAAGTAGCAGCACTGTTTCAATTAATTTTTCTGGATTTAAACTGGTAGATACTTCTATACAAATATTTAAAAAATCATTGCTATCAAAACCCCACGATTTTGTTTTATAAACCGAAGAAACTTTTATAATGTGACCAATTTTTTCACCAATAAGATCTACGGCCTTTTGTAAATTATTTAATTTTTCACCTTTATTGCTGCCTAATGATAAATATGTAGTTCGAACTATTTTCAAATTAAATCAATTTATTAACTTTTTTTATGTTTATTTGAAGATTAAATGCAAAGAAAATAAAACAATAGGATAAATATTTGAATTTGGTTTTTATTTTTTAACAATTGTAACAAATAAGGTATTTAATCGACTTATTTTAAAATATATCAAATGACTTTTTTAAGAGAATTATTAGCTGTAATATTAGGTGTGTTCATTTCGTTTTTTATCATGTTTATGGTAATGATTGCTGTGGGTGCAGCCTTTGGATCTGCCTTTGGAGATGCAGATAAAATAGAAGTAAAGAAAAATTCGGTTTTAGTATTAAAACTAGAAGATCAAATTAAAGATTACGCACCAAAAAGTAGTGATCCCTTTGACGAAATATTTAGTTTTAAAGAAGATAAAATGGGATTGAATAGCATTATTAATGCTATTGATAATGCAAAATACGATGACAATATTTTAGGCATTAGTATTGAGGCCTTACAGATAAATGCTGGAATTGCTCAAACACAAGCCATTAGAGATAAACTATTAGAATTTAAAGAATCAGGTAAATTTATTACTGCTTTCGCTGATTATTATGATCAAAAAAATTATTATTTGAGTTCTGTTGCAGATTCTATTTATGTAAATCCGGTTGGTGGTATTGACTTTAAAGGTCTTTCTGGTGAGATTCTTTATTTTAAAGATTTTCAAGATAAATATGGTGTTAAAATGGAAGTCATCCGCCACGGAAAATATAAAAGTGCGGTAGAACCATTTTTAATTAATGAAATGAGCGATGCCAATAGAGAACAAACAGTATCATTTTTAAATTCAATTTGGAGTGAACTAGTTCAAGATATTGGCGAAAGCAGAGATAAAACTAACGAAGAGATTAATCATATAGCAGATGAATTACTTGCCAGAAATCCAGAATTGGCTAATGAGAATAATATGATTACCAATGAATTATTTAATGATCAATATAGAAATATTCTTAAAGACCTTTGCGGAGTTGAAGAGGATAAGAATCTTAACGGAATAAGTTTAAGTAAATATATAAGTAGTGGTAAAGGTAGATTAAAATCTACTTCTAAAAATCGTATTGCTGTAATTTATGCTCAAGGTGAAATAAAATATGGTAAGGGAAATGAAGATTATATTGGTCAAGAAATAATTATAAAAGCATTAAAAAAAGCCAGAAAAGAAAGCAGTGTTAAAGCAATTGTTTTAAGAGTTAACTCACCTGGTGGTAGTGCTTTGGCATCTGATATTATTTGGCGCGAATTAGAACTTACTAAAAAAGAAAAACCCTTGGTAGTTTCTATGGGTAATTTAGCGGCTTCTGGTGGTTATTATATTTCATGTAATGCCGATAAAATTATTGCAGAACCTACAACAATTACTGGTAGTATTGGTGTTTTTGGAGCTGTTCCAAATATAAGTGAACTTGCCGATAAGATTGGTATCAATGGAGAACAAGTAGGAACGAATAAGCAGTCAGTTGGGTATAGTATTTTTGAACCAATAAACGACAGTTTCTATAATGTTACTAAAGAGGGAGTAGAACAAGTTTATACTACTTTCGTGGAAAAAGTTGCCGCTGGTAGAAATATGACTTTTGTAGAAATTGACAGCATTGCTCAAGGTAGAGTTTGGACCGGTAAAGAGGCTGTAAAGAATGGTTTGGTTGATGAATTAGGAAGCCTTGAAGATGCCATAAATATTGCTGCTGACTTGGCTGAAATTGAAGATTATAGAGTAAGAAACTACCCTAGTTATGAAAAAGATATTAAAGATATGTTTAAAGGTCCTTTTGCTTCTATTAAAGAAAATATGATAAAAGAAGAATTAGGTTCAGAAAATTATACCAAGCTTCAGAGTTTTAAGAAATTTTCAGAATATAAAGGT
>DAOVTF010000278.1 GCA_030633225.1 Flavobacteriaceae bacterium | reverse complement strand
CTGATATAACTAAACCATGGGACTTTAATAAAAATCCTGTTGACTTAATCACAATTAATTTAGTTTTGGTAGATATTAAAGATCTAGACTGGGTTTTTAAAAATGCAAAGCAACACATAAATAAAAATGGTTATTTATTTATTAGTGAATTACATCCGTTTAAACAATTTTTAGGAAGTCAGGCAAAATTCAATAATGAATTAGTTAATAGTTATACTCACCAAATTTCTGATTATTTGAATTATGCTAAAAAATATAATTTTAAATATATTGAATTGATAGAGAGTTTTGATAACTCAAAAAATAAGAATGGGGAAAGAATTCCTCGATTAATATCTTTTTTATTTAAAAAGTAATTACACTAAACTTTCATAGCATGATATTTTGCCAAATTTTTAATTGGATGTCTTACTATTCTACCAAATTGCAAATTATATTCTTTTAAAACTTCTTTAATTTCATCACTTAAAAAATGAGCAATGGATCCAACAAAATAAACTGGAGCTGTTTTACTTTCATCAAACTGAAGAATTTGGTTTTCTGTAAAAATACGTAACCCCTCTTTTATTACTTTTTGCGCATAGTCACTCGATTTGTTTTCGATTAAAAATCTTCCTATTTGAGCCAGGTATGTATTTGGATTATTGTTTTTATACAAATTTTCTTTAATTGTATCTGCACTTAGGTCGTATTCATTTTCAAATTTTGATGCAAATTCCTTTGGCATTTTTTTAAAATAATAATCTCTTAAAAGTTGTTTGCCATAATAATTACCACTTGCATCATCCATAATAATATAACCTAAAGAAATAACTCTTTGATGTGTTTTTTCTCCATCAAAATAACTACAATTTGAACCAGTACCTAAAATACAAACTATACCAGGTTTATTGGTTTGTAAAGACTTTACTGCTGCAATTGTATCTTCATATATCTCAATATCAGCATTTTCAAATACTCTTTCAAAAACTTCATTTAAATAGTTAGTAGCCGTTTGTGTTCCGCAACCAGCTCCATAAAAAAATATTTTATCAACTTTATTTCTAATTTTTTTAATTTTATTCTTAGACATAATTCTATTGTACAAGATCTCTTTTGGAAAAACTGCTGGATTTAATCCTTCTGTATCTGTTTTAAAAAAAGTTTCACCATTATTATCAATTGCTATCCAATTGGTTTTTGTTGAACCGCTATCTGCTACTAAAATCATACTCTAAAAATTTAAGATGTAAAAATAATTAAATGCTGTTTTATAAAAACTGATAATTGTTATATAATTTAAATTATAATAGAATTAATCAGTCTTTATTAATAAGTGAAAGTATTGCTAATTCGTAACTATTCATTCCGAACCCTGCAATAACTCCTTTTGCATTTGGGGCTATAAAAGATTTATGTCTAAATTCTTCACGCTGATACACATTAGATATATGCACCTCAACAACAGGTGTTTGTATAGCTTTTGTAGCATCTCCAATTCCCACAGAAGTGTGCGTGTATGCCGCTGCATTTAAAACTATTCCATCATAAGAAAATCCTACTTCCTGAATCTTATTGATAATTTCACCTTCTATATTTGATTGAAAATATTCTAAATTTACATTTGGATATTTTTCTTGTAACTTTTTAAAATATTTTTTGAAGGTTTCATTGCCGTAAATCTCTGGTTCTCTTTTACCGAGTAAGTTCAAATTGGGGCCGTTGATAATAATAATATTCATTTATCTTAATTTTATCAGAAAAAATAAATTCTATTTTCAAAAATACTATATTTTTACACAAAGACTTATCAAATATCTGTTATTGTTAAAATTGAATATAATAAATGAATTGGGAAAAATTTTTAATTGATTATCAGCATTATTTGAAAATTGAACGTGGGTTGTCAAAAAATTCCATAGATAGTTATGGAAATGATATTAAGAAATTAATAAAATATATTCACGAAAATGACTTAAAATCTAGTCCAAAAAACATTGATGACAATACTATTCAACAGTTTATTTATCAAAGTTCAAAAAAAATTAACTCTCGATCTCAAGCTAGGTTAATTTCAGGATTACGTAATTTTTTTGATTATTTGATCTTTGAAGATTATAGAAAAGATAATCCAACCGATCTAATTGAATCACCAAAAATTGGAAGAAAGTTACCTGACACCTTATCCGAAAAGGATATTGATAAAATTATTTCAAAAATTGATCTAAGCAAACCTGAAGGTGAAAGAAACAGAGCCATGTTTGAAATTTTATATAGTTGTGGTTTAAGAGTTAGTGAAATGGTAAATTTAAAAATTTCAGATTTGTTTTTTGAAGAAGGGTTTATTCGAGTTTTAGGTAAAGGAAATAAGCAAAGATTTGTCCCGATAAACGGTTATACTATTAAATTAATAACTATTTATAAAGATCAGATTAGAACAAAAATTAAGGTCCAAAAAGGGTTTGAAGATACTTTGTTTTTAAATAGAAGGGGGAAACAAATTACAAGAAATATGGTTTTTATGATATTAAAAAACCTTGTAAAAGAATCTGGTATAAATAAAAATGTTAGTCCTCATACATTCCGCCATTCTTTTGCTACACATTTATTAGAAAATGGAGCCGATCTCCGAGCTATTCAGCAAATGTTAGGACATGAAAGTATTACCACTACAGAAATTTATATGCATTTAGACAATAGTTATTTAAAAACTGTTGTTGAAAAGTTTCATCCTAGAAAAGATGGGTGATTAATTATTGAACACTATAAATTATTCAGCATACATCCTTTTTTTCATTTCTTTGATCTTTGGATTTTCTAAATATTCATCAAAGGTCATATATCTATCAATTACTCCATTTGGCGTAATTTCAATAATTCTATTAGCTACAGTTTGAGCAAATTCATGATCGTGAGTTGAAAAAATAATAGTGCCCTTAAAATTCTTCAAAGCATTATTAAAAGCTTGAATTGATTCAAGATCTAAGTGATTTGTGGGTTGATCAATTAACAGAACATTGGCTCTGGTCATCATCATTCTTGATAGCATGCAACGAACTTTTTCTCCTCCCGATAGAACGTTACTTTGTTTTAAT
>DAOVTF010000063.1 GCA_030633225.1 Flavobacteriaceae bacterium | reverse complement strand
TATAAGTTATTTTAAAAGAAATGTTCTTATCTTTGAAAGCTTAAAACCAAATAAAGTAAAAGTAAAAATGCAAAACCTAAATATTTACAATTCCCTTACCAACAAAAAAGAAATTTTTAATCCGCTTAAAGATGGTTATGTAGGTATGTATGTTTGTGGACCAACCGTTTACAGCAATGTGCATTTAGGAAACGTTCGAACGTTTATGTCATTTGATATGATTTATCGATACTTTTTGCATTTGGGTTATAAAGTGCGTTATGTTCGTAATATTACGGATGCTGGGCATTTAACTGATGATAATTCAGAAGATAAGATATCAACCAAAGCAAGGTTAGAGCAACTAGAGCCAATGGAAATTGTTCAAAAGTATACGGTTGATTTTCATCAGATTTTAAAGAAATTTAATTTATTACCACCTAGTATTGAACCAACGGCAACAGGTCACATATTAGAACAAATACAAGCCATAGAAACTATTTTAAAAAATGGTTTGGCTTACGAAGTAAATGGTTCAGTTTATTTTGATGTTTTAAAATATAATGAAACTGAAAATTATGGTATTCTTTCCAAAAGAAAAATAGAAGATGCTATTGAAAATACTCGTGTTTTAGATGGTCAAAGTGATAAAAAAAATGCACAGGATTTTGCCTTATGGAAAAAAGCTGATCCAGAACATATTCAGCGTTGGGATTCTCCATGGGGGATTGGTTTTCCGGGATGGCATTTAGAATGTACAGTAATGAGTACTAAATATTTAGGAGAAGAATTTGATATTCACGGTGGGGGAATGGATTTGAAATTTCCACATCATGAATGTGAAATTGCACAAGCCCAAGCATGTAATCATGTTGCCCCTGTAAAATATTGGATGCATTGCAATATGTTGACCATGAATGGGAAGAAAATGTCAAAATCAACAGGTAATAATATTTTACCCGAAGAAATATTTTCTGGTGAGAATAAAAATATAAGCAAATCATATTCTGCTAGTGTTGCTCGTTTTTTTATGATGCAGGCACATTATAGAAGTATTCTCGATTTTTCAGATGAAGCACTTTTAGCATCAGAAAAAGGCTTTAACAGGTTGATGGAGGCTATCAATTTATTGGATAGTTTAAAAGCATCTGCAACTTCAACTTTTGATGTTAAAGTTTGGAAACAGAAGTGTTATGATGCAATGAATGATGATTTTAACACTCCAATTTTAATAGCCAACTTATTTGAAGCAGTTAAAATAATCAATTTGATGCATGATAATAAATCAACTTTAACTTCTGAAGATTTAGAAGAATTTAAAAAAGTTGTTTTTGCTTTTACTTTTGATGTGTTAGCACTTGAAAACACAACTGTTGACAATGATAATTCAGATAAATTAAAAGGTGTTGTTGAAATTTTAATTGGCTTAAGAAATCAAGCCAGAGAAAATAAAGACTGGGCTCTTTCTGATAAAATTCGCGATGAGTTAATTGAACTCGGAATTCAATTAAAAGATGGGAAAGAAGGTACTGGTTTTATTATAAATTAATAGTTAGCTTTTTGAAAACTATCCGTAAAATATTAATATTTCCATTTATTGTATTGGTTCGCTTTTATCAAATTGCAATCTCTCCATACCTACCCGCAAGTTGTCGCTATACACCAACCTGTTCACATTATACGGTCGAAGCATTGCAAAAACATGGTTTGCTAAGCGGTGGTTGGCTTGCTATTAAAAGAATATTTAGCTGCCATCCCTGGGGAGGTAAAGGTTACGACCCTGTTCCTGAAAAGAAAACAAAAGATTAATAGTAAAACACTTAAAAAGACTTTTTTCTTTAACTTTTTTCTCTATTTCAAAAAGTATATATTTACAACCATAAAAATTTATAAATGATTTATTTAAGTATTGATTGGAATCCAAGTATTGAATTATTCAAAATAGGGTCTTTTTCTATTAGATATTATAGTCTCATGTTTGTAATTGCCTTTATTCTAGGTTTACAAATAATGAAGAAAATTTATAAAAATGAAGGTGTTTCTATTGAAAAATTAGACTCTTTGTTTATTTATGCAGTAGTGTCTATTTTGCTAGGAGCAAGGCTAGGTCATTTTTTGTTTTATGACACTAAATTTTTATTTGAACATCCTTTGGAAGTTTTACTGCCTGTAAGATTTAATCCATTTCAATTTACTGGTTATCAAGGATTAGCAAGTCATGGTGCAGCTATAGGAGTTATTATCGCCATGTATTTTTATAGTAAAAAAGTACTACAAAAACCTATTTTATGGATACTAGACAGAATAGTAATACCTGTAGCTAGTGGTGCGATTTTTGTAAGAATTGGAAATCTGATAAATTCAGAAATTATTGGTAAATCAACCAATTCTGATTATGGTTTTATTTTTAGACAGCTTGGTGAAGATTTTCCACGTCATCCAACACAATTATATGAGGCTTTTGGATATCTTTTAACTTTTATCCTATTGTGGTATGTGTATTGGAAAACGGATAAAAAAGAAAAACTTGGTTATTTATTTGGGCTTTTTATGGTTTGTCTTTGGTCCGTAAGACTATTTGTTGAATTTTTTAAAGAAGCACAAGTTGACCAACGTGCTACTTGGGATTTAAATACAGGACAGTTATTAAGTATTCCTTTAATTCTTGTTGGACTTTACTTTATGTTTAGAAAATCAAAATAAGTTAGAAATGATTTAAACTTCTCTTTCTTTGTCATAAGGTATTGTATCAAGTAAATATTCGATAGCCTCAACTCTAGCTTCTGTTTTACGATTGGCTTTTATTACTTTAAATGGAATACCATTGTTTTTAGTGTTTTCAAACATTTTATTTTTATACTCAGTGTATGAATCCCATAATTCTTGAGCTTTTTCATCAACCTTACTTATTTTCCATTGCTTAAGCGGGTTATTTTTAATATCCTCAAAGCGTTTAGCTTGTTCCTTTTTTGAAATGGACATATAAATTTTTACTAATTTGATTCCAGATTCAGTGATCATTCTTTCAAAATCATTAACCTGATTAATAAAAATATTATAATCTTCTTCTGTACAAAACCCATTAACAGGTTCTACAACAGCTCGGTTATACCAACTCCTGTCAAAAAACACTATTTCTCCTGCTTTTGGAAATTGACTAACATACCGTTGAAAATACCACTGTGATTGCTCTTCTTCAGTTGGTTTTGGTAAAGCTACTATTTGAAAAAATCGTGGATTAATTCTTTCGGTTATTCTTCTTATTGCACCACCTTTACCGGCTGCATCTCTACCTTCAAAAATTACAATAACTTTCTCATTATTATCAATAATACATGACTGCATTTTGACTAATTCAACTTGTAATTTTTTTAATTTTTTCTCATAATCCAGATAACGAATGGATTTTTGAACATTAATGGTTTCATTTCTAAGTAAAGAAAGTAATCCTTTTTTAGAGTTTAATTTATCTAGATCTTTTTGTGAAAGTATTTCCATGATTGATTTAAAAAAAAATGTTAATCGTATTTGTGAATTGAGCGATAATAATGCATAATCACATTAGGATCAGGATATAATGAAGTTTTTGAATCATCTTTACCATCATATTCGACTTGTGATAATACATGTCGCATGCACTCTAGTCTTGCTGTATGTTTATCGTTAGTTTTTACAATAGTCCATGGGCTAAATGAAGTATGGGTTTTACTAAACATTTGCTCTTTATATTTGGTATATACATCCCATAATTCTTGACCTTTTTTATCAACAGGACTAAATTTCCAACGTTTTAACGGATTGTCCATTCTTGCATCAAATCTTTTTCCTTGCTCATCTTTGGTAATTGATAACCAGAATTTTATTATAATAACACCATCTTCATAAAGCATATGTTCAAACTCCGGTAATTGAACCATAAATCGATTATATTGTTGATCACTACAAAACCCCATAACTGGTTCAACAACAGCTCGGTTATACCAACTTCTGTCAAAAAACACTATTTCACCTGGATTTGGTAAATGTTTGATATAACGTCTAAAATACCATTGTCCCATTTCAACTTTTGTAGGTTTATTTAATGCAACCAACCTCATAGAACGAGGATTTAAATGCTCGGTGAAACGACGAATATTCCCGCCTTTACCGGCAGCATCTCTTCCTTCAAAAATGACGGCAATCCTTTTATTATTTTTTTTAACCCATTGCTGTAGTTTTACCAATTCAATTTGTAACAATTCTTTTTCTTTTTCATATTGAATAGTTGATAAAACCTTGTTTATAGGAATATTTTTTTTATCAATAATATTGTAAAGATCATCGCGTGTTATTGCTTTGTCAAAATCTTCTTGAATCAATGTATAATTATTTACCATAAATCTAACTTTATTCTGTTGCACATGCTTGTGGGTTATTAGAAAGGTTTAACTTGGAATCTGGCGGTGAAATATAAGGTATTCCAAGTCCTAAGCCTCTTAAAATAAATAATAGCCCTATTATTATAACAAAGATAGGAATTGCTTTTTGAATTTTGTTTCGAATCTTTACATTTATAAAATTACCTAAAAATATGGCTCCTGTCATCATAGGAATGGTACCTAAACCAAATATAAACATGTATCCGGCTGCGGTAAAAATATTGCCGGTTGCAATAGATCCAAATACTGCCATATATACTAGTCCGCAAGGTAAAAAACCATTAAAAAAACCTATTGAGAAAATGGCTTTGTTAGACGTTTTCTTTAAAAATAAACCAAGTTTTGATTTTACTTTTCCAATTATTTTATAAAGAGGTTTTGTAAGACTAAATTTATTTAAAATACTTGTAGGAATTAGAATTGATAATATCATCAAAACACCTATAAAAATTGATAATCGTTGTTGAAATCCAGCTAAGAATAATCCTTTTCCTATCAAACCAAATAACATTCCAATTAGACTATAGGTTAATAATCTACCAAAATGATATAAAAAGGTTTGCCATAACATTTTACTCTTATTTGATCTATCAACAGGTAAAATAAAAGCTATAGGGCCACACATTCCAATACAGTGAAAACTCCCTAAAAGACCTAATATGAGCGCAGTATAAAGAATAATTTAAATATTAAATGATTAGTGGATATAATTAATTTTGTAATGAGTTTAGTAAAACCAGTCGTCTTTAAATAAATACTCTTCTCCCTTGTGTTTCCAGTCAATTTTAATAATCCATTTTCCAGATACCAACAAGCTATCGGGTATGAGTACTCTATCAGATCTTAATTCAATTTTTTTATTGAAATCTAGTTTGATATTTGACCTTCTTTGAAAAGAAATAACCCCTTCGACCTCTTGATAATCAATATTTTCAGGAAACTGTATGGTAATACCTTTATTAGAATTACTCAATGATATTTTTGAGTCTAATTTTCCAGCATTATTTAATTTATCAATTTCATTTTGATAAAGTAACTCATCTTTATAATAATCTTCTGATACTAGATCATGGGTATACTCCTGTGTTAATGATTTATAAACAAAAGTTAGTATAAATGCCATAAAAAGTACCATTGCAATTACAACTCCCGTACCCCAGTTAAATTTTATCTTCATATTTTTATATTTTCTAATTCACTTGTAAAGGTGCAGGAAAATTAGTTTTATCAGTTTCAATCATTTCACCCTCTAAAAAGATACCGATTTTCAATTTTTCTTTAGACGAATTTATATCCTTTTTTGCAATTTTAATAAATAATGTTCCTTCATGTAACTGACTTTTTTCTAAATTTATTATTCCTTCTACAACTTTAATGTTTCCCGGATGAGAAAGAAGTTTGATTTTCAAATCATTATAAGTGTTATTAGTTTTATTTATCAATTTATAGGTATAAACATTTTGAATACTATCTCCCTTGGTAATGTATAATTGCCCAGGCAATCGTAAGATAGTAGATTGTACATCATTACGAAGAAAAATAAGAGTTACTAAAAAGGCCAGCATTAAACTAAGAACAACGGTATAACTAATAATACGTGTGTTGAATGAGAATTTTTCTCCTTTTTCAATATCATCCTCAGAAGCATACCTGATCAAACCTTTGTCAAAACCAACCCTATCCATTATGGCATCACAGGCATCTATACAAGCAGTACAGTTAACACATTCCATTTGTGTACCATTACGTATATCTATACCAGTTGGACAAACTAAAACACATTGATTACAATCGATACAATCACCTAATTCTTTTGCATCTCTATCTTCATGTTTACGTAATTTCTGACGACCTTCTCCACGTTCATGGTCATAGGCTACATTAATTGATTTATTGTCTAAAAGTACACCTTGAAGTCTTCCATAAGGACAAACAATAATGCAGGCCTGTTCTCTAAACCATGCAAAAACAAAATAAAATACTCCTGTAAAAATTAATAGTTTGATCAGTGTACCCATATGAGCTGCGGGTCCTTCTTTAATATGCTGAATTAATGTATCACCTCCAATAAAATAGGCTAAAAATGCATTTGATATTAAAAAAGAGATAATGAAAAAAATGGTCCACTTCAATGATTTCTTTCCAATTTTTTCAGCATTCCATTCTTGATTGTCTAATTTTATTTGTTTGGTTCTGTCTCCTTCAATAGCATATTCTACTTTACGGAAAACCATTTCCATAAAAATAGTTTGTGGGCATATCCAACCACAAAATATTCTTCCAAAAATTACGGTAAAAAGTATAACAAAAACTACACCTACCAACATTGAAAGAACTAAAAGATAAAAATCCTGAGGCCAAAAAGGCTGTCCGAAAATATTAAATTTTCTATCTAGAACATTAAAAAGTAAAAACTGATTTCCATTGATTTTAATAAAGGGAGCAGCAAATAAAAAAGCAATTAAAACCCAGCTGAGGTAGGTTCTATAATTTGTAAATTTACCTTTTGGTTTTTTAGGATAAATTACATTTCTTTTGCCATCTTCATTAATAGTTCCAATGGAATCTCTAAAATTTTCATTCTCATGTGACATAAGTAACAATTAAGTTAATTTAAAAAATTTGAAAAGGCTATAGTTATTTTACAATAACAAATAGCCTTTTCTACTACTAACTAAAAAAATCAAAAACACAGTATCTCACTTCGAAGAAATGAAGTAAAGATTACTGTTTGCTCCATGTAATATCTCCTTCTGCCGCTTTTGGATTAGCAGCGGTTGTTCCCTGAAGAGTTATTACATAACTTGCTACTTGTTGGCGTTGTTCAGTTTTGATTGAACTTTTCCAAGCTACCATACCTTTTCCTGGTCTTCCACCTTCAGAAATTGTATGAAATATTTTTTCCATTCCGCCACCTAAGATCCATTTGTCGTCGGTTAGATTTGGACCTATACCACCACCGCCATCAGCCATATGACAGGCAACACAATAAGTTGTATATACTTTTTTTCCTTCTTCTAAACTGGTAGCATCAGTTAATAATTTAACATCTGTTCTAAATAATTCAGGATTTGCTTTTTTATAAGCTTCAACTTCCAGTCTTCCTTTTTCAACTTCTGCAGCATATTCTTCTTTTTGACTATATTCTTCTGAATTAGTGAATACTTGAACATAATAAAAAATACCGATAGCTATAGTAATATAAAAGCCATATAACCACCAAGGAGGTAAAACATTGTCTAATTCTTTAATACCGTCATAATCATGATCGGTCATTATATCTTCTTCTTTGCCAATTTCATTGGCTTTTGTCATATTTTTTAATAACCGTTGCCAGCCTGTTAAATCTTTATTATTATTCATAATTGTTATTTTTTGAGTCGTTTTCAAAAGGTAATTTACTTATTTCTTCAATGCTTTTCTTTGGAATTTTATATACATAAATAAGCATAGTTATAAAAACTATAAAAAACAACAAAAGTGAAATAATTGGATAAATTTCAACACCTGAAATTGTATCAACGTGATGTTTAATATATCTTAACATAAAATTAGTTTTTAGCTGTTTGTTCTCCTTTAATGTCTGTACCTAGTCTTTGCAGATATGCAATTAACGCTACAATTTCTTTATCCTGAATATTAGCATCACCATAATTTTTAACAAACTCAGGATCTTGACGCAAATTCTTTTCAATTTGAGCAGCTTGATTTTTTAATAAATAAATCGCTTTATCTAATTCAAATTGTGTGTAAGGAACGCCTAATTTTACCATAGCATTAATTTTGTCTACAGTATGAGATATATCAAGATCATCTTTAATGATCCAAGGATACTGAGGCATAATAGAACCTGGTGAAGTTAGTCTTGGGTCTAGCATGTGATTAAAGTGCCAGTTGTCATTATATTTCCCACCGATACGGTGCACATCTGGCCCAGTTCTTTTCGATCCCCATAAAAATGGATGATCATAAACATATTCACCTGCTTTTGAATATTCGCCATAACGTTCAACTTCTGATCTAAACGGCCGAATCATTTGAGAGTGGCAATTATTACAACCTTCACGGATATAAATATCTCTTCCTTCAAGTTCAAGTGGAGTATAAGGTTTAACAGAGGTAATAGTTGGTATATTTGAATCAACCACCAGCAAAGGAATAATTTCTACTGCACCACCAATTAATATGGCAACTGTAGTTAAAATAGTAAATAAAACTGTTCTTCTTTCTAACCATGAATGCCACCCTTCTCCTGTTATTCTTGAAGAACTTATTTTTTTCAATGGAACAGCTTCTGCCAATTCATCTT
>DAOVTF010000230.1 GCA_030633225.1 Flavobacteriaceae bacterium | reverse complement strand
TTCGCAAATTATGGTTGTTTCTATTATAGCATTAGTTGCAACTGTAGGAGTATATGGACTTGTTGCCTTAATGGTTAGAATGGATGACACTGGTTATTTATTGGTGAAAAGGGCAAGAAAAAGAAAGCAACCTTTAAAATCTATTTATGTTATGGTTGGAAAATCACTTGTTTGGACATTACCTAAACTAATCAAATTATTGGGAATTAGTGGAACAATTGATATGCTGCTAGTTGGTGGTGGTATGTTTGTACATAATATTCACCAAATTCATGAATTCTTTCACTCATTACCTATAATTATTACCGAACTCATCGTTGGAATAATTGTGGGTTTAATTGCATATTTTGTTTTAGAATTATTTAAAAAGATTAAAACTATGATTAATAAGTAAGAAAACATATTAATATTGATGCAATCCTTTTAAAAATATACCAAACTTTTCTTTACCAAAAGAATTAACAAAACCATCATTTTCCCAAGCGATTTTGCCGTTGATCATTACTGTGTCAACAGCTTTATCACTTCTATTTACAAAACGTAAAGCCTCACCTAAAAATTTATCTTCATGCCATTCATGTACTTTGTCGGTTAATCCATCAGGGTTAATTATAGTAATATCAGCTCTTTTTCCTTCTGCCAAGTAACCCGCATCAATATTGAAAAAATCTGCATTTTCTTTTGTTAACCTCCAAACTGCTTTTTCAAAGCTCATAAACGGTTCGCCTCTATCGTGTGAATCTTTTACATATTTCAATACTCTAATAGGAAAATTAAAGAACGCCATATTGTTACCATGAGCACCTGAATCGGCAAAACCAAAAATACCATTTTCATCATTGTACAATTTTTTATATTTTAATGGGTCATGGTTACCTATTGTAGTTTCCCAAGAGATTTTTGTGTCATTTTCAACCACTAAATCTAAAAAAGTATCAACAGGATGTTGGTTTCTTTCATTTGAAATATCTACAAACGATTTGCCAATCATAGTTTTATCTGGAGCATTTAAAATATAGGCATCGGCAAAATCTTTTTGCCAAACTTTAGGAGCTAATTTATTTTTATATTCTTTTTTAAATTTTTCACGATATGCAGGATCTTGAATAGTTTGGTCTCTTTTAAATTTATCTTTTACTAAATGCCTGGCCAATTCTCCTGTAGGAAATTCTTCAAAAATTACTAAATCCATTCCTTGTGCTTTTACCTTAAAAGGAATTGGAAACGTTTGCATTCGGAAATTTGCACCACAAAGTTTATTGAAAAAAGAAGTCATACCACTTAAAACTCCTCTAATATAAGGATCTCCCTTAAGGTTCATCATTGCTACCATTGATGTTTTAAGATTTTTTCTAAAAAGAAAGGAAGAACTTTCAATCATATAGTAAAAAGCGGCTACTCTATTTACTAAATTTGGTATTCCTTGAAGGTGTGCACCACGTTCTCTTAAAATTTTGGTTAATCTTCTTCTTTCTTTTAATTTGGCATAAGCTGCTGGTAGTTTTTTAGACCAATATCGCTCACCATCAACTTTGTCCCAAGGGTTGTGTTGCATAGATAAACCTAAAAAACCTTGATCTAAAGAATCTTTAACCATTGCCTCCATTTTTTGAAGTTCTTCTTCAGTAGGATTTAAGTTTTCTTCCATAGATCTTCCAAAACCCATTGCTGTTGCACGAATATCGGAATGTCCTATAAAAGAGGCAATATTTGGTCCTAAAGGTAATTTATTAATAGCCGAAACCCAACCTTTTGGAGTATTCCATTTTTTAGATTTTATAAGTAACGGAAGTATTACTACTCTAGGCATTGCTTCTGTACGTGTAAACATATCGGAAGCATCTTCTGCCTCAGCGTATACACAAGACAAAGAACACCCGCCAATTAATATAGTTGTAACACCATGTCTTACCGATTCACCTAATTCAGGTTTGATCAATATTTCGCCATCATAATGCGTGTGATTATCTATAAAACCAGGCATAACCCATTTATTGGAAGCATCAATTATTTTTGCATTATTATCTTCAATAGCATCTTCTGAAATCTGTTTAACGATTCCGTTTTCTATTAAAATATTTGAAATTTTTGCAGGGTTTTGAGTACCATCAAAAACTTTACCGTTATTAATAATGATTTTTTGTGTTTTCATTTAATTAAAAAAGTGTATTAGTTTTCCAATTTATTAAATAAAAAGCAATTATAAATTAACAATTGTTAATTTAAAAAACACACTTTAGATAACAACTACTAAAATATTAGTTTTTTAACCCATATTAAATCTAAGTACTATCTGTTTTACTTATATTTGGTTGTAATTTTTAATCTTTTGAAATATGAACAGAAATCAGATGCTTCGTAAATTAAAAAAAGAGCAAGGAAAAATATGGGATGTTTTAGTAATTGGTGGAGGAGCAACAGGATTAGGTACTGCTCTGGACTCAAGTACTAGAGGATTCAAAACTCTTTTATTGGAGCAATCAGATTATGCTAAAGGGACTTCCAGCAGAAGTACAAAATTGGTTCATGGCGGAGTTAGATATTTGGCTCAAGGTGATGTTTCATTAGTTTTGGAAGCATTGCATGAGCGTGGATTGTTAAGGCAAAATGCACCACATTTGGTTAAAAACCAAAAATTTATAATCCCAAATTATACCTGGTGGTCTGGTCCGTTTTTTACTCTTGGGATGAAAGTATATGATATGATGTCTGGAAAATTAGGTCTAGGATCTTCTGAAAAAATTTCAAAAGAAGAAACGTTAAAAGCTATACCTAATCTAGATGAAAAAGACCTAACAGGTGGAGTTATTTACTATGATGGTCAGTTTGATGACTCAAGACTTGCTATAAATCTTGCACAATCTATTATTGAAAATGATGGTGTTGCTCTAAACCATTTTAAAGTTGTGAATCTACTTAAAGATGAGGAAGGATTAGTTTGTGGGGTTATTGCAAAAGATATGGAAAGTGGAGAAGAACATGAAATAAAAAGTAAATCGGTAATAAATGCAACGGGTGTTTTTGTAGATGAAATATTAAAAATGAATGACCCGACTGCTAAAAAAATAATTAGACCAAGTCAGGGTGTTCATATTATTTTAGACAGATCTTTTTTAGAAAGTGATGCGGCAATTATGATTCCAAAAACTTCTGATGGACGGGTATTATTTGCTGTTCCATGGCATAATAAGGTTATTCTTGGAACAACAGATACACCTTTAGATGAACACAGTTTAGAACCAAAAGCTTTAGATGAAGAGGTTGATTTCATACTTAAAACAGCAGCTCAATACTTAAAAAAAGACCCAACAAAAAAAGATGTTCTAAGTGTTTTCGCAGGCTTAAGACCTTTGGCAGCACCAGAGGATAGTGAAGGAAAGGAGACAAAAGAAATATCAAGAAGTCATAAGTTAATTGTTTCTTTATCAGGTTTGGTGACCATAACCGGTGGTAAGTGGACTACTTATAGAAAAATGGCAGAAGACACCATTGATAAAGCGATACTAGTTGCCGGACTTGAAAATATAAGTTGTGTTACTAAAAATATGCCAATCCATGGTTATGTAAAGAAAATTGATTATTCGGATCATATGTATATATATGGTTCAGATAGAGTTAAATTACTTAAATTGATCAATCAAAACCCTGAATTAGGTGAAAAACTTCATAAAAATTTACCGTTTTTAAAAGGGGAAGTTCTTTGGGCTGTACGTCATGAAATGGCAAGAACTGTTGAAGATGTTTTAGCTAGACGAGTACGTGCGCTATTTTTAGATGCGAGGGCAAGTATTGACATGGCAAAAGATGTTGCCGAAATTATAGCAACTGAATTGGGTTATGACAAAAAATGGATTAATGATCAAGTTAGTACATATACAACTTTAGCAAATTCGTATTTACTTGTTGAGAAATAGTATAATCAGTTTATTGTTTAAAATTAAAAAGGAAGTTG
>DAOVTF010000173.1 GCA_030633225.1 Flavobacteriaceae bacterium | reverse complement strand
GGTCTAGTACTTGGTTTACTAGAAGCTTTGTTATTGCTTGGTTTTGTTACAGGTTTTCCAGAAGATTTATATCCTTTATCCGTATTAATACCTTTATCTCTTGCAGCTTTATTTAAATCCGATTTATTATTTATTCCTTTTTTACTTGCTGCCGTTTTTCTATTATTATTTAATTCAGAGCGATTACTAACTCCAGGGTTTCTTTTGTCAAATGATTTGCTAGGATTATTATTAAAGTAACTATTGTTTTTATTATTACTATTGATGTTTATTGTATTATTATTCATTCGAACATTAGTTCTATTATATGAATTATGAACATTAACATGTACATGAACGTTACTTCTGTATCTATATGGAGGGTATGGTCTCCAAGGTCTAAAATATGGCGGGTGGTATCCCCAATAAAAAGGTGAATAATAAGGTCTGTAGGTAGCCATCCAAAAGAAAGTGAAAAATACAGGTACAACAGGATAATGTGGACTTACATAGTAATTTGGCCCATACATATCAACATTACCAACTACCTGAACTTGTGAACCTCCTTTAGATTCTTTTTGTACATCTATGGTTGCAACTTCTTGAAATTGATCTTTACCGATAACAGCTTGGATAGAAATAGTATGCACATCATTTTTTGTTCCAGTTTCCATAACTCTCAAATAATCTACCTCACCATCATTATTAAGATCTAAATTTGATATTTGCGTGTTAGGGTCATTTAATCTTTTTTCAAAATCTTCCAAATCTTTTGATTCTCCAAAAATTGAAGCAACAGCTTCAAGATCTAAATTGTCACTAATATCTTCATTATTTGATTGAATTGTAGTTACATCTTGAGCGGAAATTGAAAAAATTGAAATCGAAAAAATTAAAAATATGCTAAGTAAAAATTTCATAAAATAAATTTTAATGGGGTTATAAGGCACAAATATAAGAAAAACATACACTTGTTTTAAGAAAGTTGAAGTAAAAAGGAATAAATTTAAAGAAAAAATTAAATTTGTATCTAGAATAATAGTTAACTAATTACCAACTTTTGAATTTTAAAGAATACACCTCAGAATTTAAGTATAATTTTAAATTGGCATATCCAATAATGGTTGGTCATTTAGGTCATATTTTAGTTGGTTTAGCTGATAATATTATGGTTGGTAGGCTAGGGGCAGCACCTCTAGCAGCAGTATCTTTAGGTAATAGTTTTGTTTATATTGCTTTTTCTTTAGGGATAGGTTTTTCACTTGCTATTACCCCATTAATTGCTGAAGCAGATGGTGAAGGTGATATAGAAAAAGGAAGAAATTATTTCCAACATGGCCTAATTTTGTGTACTGTTTTAGGCATAAGTATGTTCTTAATGTTGGTATTAGCAACTCCTATTCTTCATTATATGAATCAACCCACCGAAGTTGTTGAATTAGCAATTCCGTATTTGAATATTGTCGCTCTTTCAATGATTCCGTTAATGATCTTTCAGGCATTTAAACAATTCACAGACGGTTTATCACAGACTAAATATGGCATGCACGCAACTTTAATTGCAAATATTGTAAATGTGGTTCTTAACTTTTTACTAATTTACGGAATTTGGATCTTTCCTAGATTAGAAGTTAAAGGGGCCGCCTTAGGTACATTATTTTCACGATTTGCAATGATGATTTTTATTATTGCAATTATGAATTCTAAAGATATATTTAAAGCATATTTTAAAAGATTAGATTTTTCTGAAATTAAAAGAAGTATTCTGAAAAAAATTATAAATTTAGGATTTCCTACAGCTATGCAAATGCTTTTTGAAGTAGGTATTTTTACAGCGGCTATTTGGTTAGCAGGTACTATTGGAACAATTGATCAAGCAGCAAATCAAATTGCATTGAATCTTTCTTCAATGACTTTTATGATCGCAGTTGGTTTAGGAGTTACCGCTACAATTAGAGTAGGTAATCAAAAAGGATTGAAAAATTTTAGTAATTTAAGGAGAATTAGTTTTTCAATTTTTTTACAGGTATTTATTATTGAATTCTTTTTTGCAATTGGTTTTATTTTATTAAAAGATGTATTACCATTAGTATATATTGATAATATAGAAGTTGTAACAACAGCAGCTTCATTGCTGTTGATTGCAGGTTTATTTCAATTGTCAGATGGGTTTCAAGTAGTTGTTTTGGGTGCACTACGAGGTATGCAAGACGTTAAGATACCAACATTTCTTACTTTTATAGCATATTGGGTTATTGGCTTTCCAATTAGTTATATTTTAGGAAAAACACTAAATTGGGGCTCACAAGGTATATGGATAGGGTTATTGGCTGGTTTAACTACTTCAGCAGTATTATTGTATATAAGATTCAATTATCTGACAAAAAAATTAATAGAAAAAGAATAGTATGGGTATTGTATTACAACAATCATTTAAAAATACATTAATAATTTTTATAGGCTTTGCCATAGGAGGGTTAAATGTTTTATTTTTATATACACATTTTTTAGAAGCTGATTATTATGGATTGGTTACCTTTTTACTATCATCAGCAAATATAATAATGCCATTGTTAGTATTTGGCATACAAAATACTATTATTAAATTTTACACTTCTTATACCGAGAAACTGGATAAAGATAATTTTTTAATAATGGCGGTACTATTACCACTGTTAATTATTATCCCATTGTCATTTAATGGGATTTTATTCTATGATTATATAGCAGAATTACTTTCAAAAGAAAACATCATCATTAAAAAATACACCTATCTCATATTTTTAATTTCCATTTTTATGGGATATTTTGAAGTTTTTTATGCATGGAGTAGGGTACAAATGAAATCTGTTTTTGGTAATTTTATTAGAGAGGTATTTGCGAGAATTTGTGTTACATTTTTATTATTTGCAGTTTATTTTGAATGGCTTACTAACGAACAATTTATTTACGCAATAACAATAGTTTACTTTGTTAGAATGATGATAATGAAAATTTATGCATATAGTTTATATATGCCAAATTTCAAATCTTTTTCTGTGCCAAAGAACATGAGTGAAATATTATCGTTTTCATTTTATATTATTCTTGCAGGATCAGCAGGTAGTATTTTACTGGAAATTGATAAATTTATGATTCCACAAATGGAAAAAATAGCTCAAGTAGCCTATTATTCTGTTGGGGTTTATATTGCTTCAGTAATAGCAATACCATCTCGAGCAATGCAGCAAATAACAAATCCGATTACAGCTAAAGACATAAATAACAGCAATTTAAATGAAGTAAAATCTTTATATAAAAAAAGCTCTATAAACCTACTTATTGTTGGTGGATTACTTTTCTTATTAATTAATATAAATATTCAAGAATTATACATGATCATAAATAAGACTGAATATTCCGTTGGAGTTTATATTGTTTTAATGATTTCAATATCTGAATTATTTAAATTATCATTAGGTACAAATGGTGCGATATTGATTAATTCTAAATATTATAAAATGTTATTTTATTTTTCTATTGCTATGGCAGTTTGTGTTATAATATTCAATAGATTTCTAATTGAATTATTAGGAATTGATGGAGCTGCATTAGCAACTCTTTTGGTTGTGGTAATATTTAATATTATAAAAGTAATTTATGTAAAGAATAAATTAAATATGTATCCTTACTCTGAAAACACAAAAAAAATATTATTAATTATAGGTGTCTTTTTTTTAGTTTTTTATTTTTTATCGTTCAATATGAATCCTATAATAAGTATTATATTGAAAAGTTTTATAGTAATTACTTTGTATATGTTTTTAGTTATAAAACTTCAGCTTTCTGAAGATATAAATGCTGTTTTGAGAAAATATTTTAGAAACTAAAATAATATATATAAATTCGATTACATACATTTGTCATTTATTATAAAACATGCAATATATTTCTCATTTATTTTTAGGATTTGTTATGGCGTTCTTAAGTTTAGTTCCGCCAGGAATGTTAAACATGACAGCTGTAAGAACTAAAATAGAAAAAGATAAAAAATCGGCATTATTGTTTGCATTAGGGGCAGCTATTATTGTCATTCCACAAGCATATATAGCACTAGCATTTGCAAAATATTTTGTAAAACACCCAGAGGTTGTAGATCAACTTACTATTGCTGGAATTATAGTTTTATTTGTTTTATCTGTTGTTTTTTTCTTTCAAGCTCGTAAAAAGTTTAAAGGAGAAGGGAAAAGGAGAAAAGGAAATTTTCTTGTTATTGGAATGTTGATGTCAATGATGAATATGTTAGCTATTCCATTTTATCTTGTTCTAAGTTCTGTTTTAGAAAAAAAAGGTATGCTTATTATGAGCCAACCTTATATTAGCATCTTTGTAGTAGGAGTTTTTTTAGGGGCTTTAAGTTTATTTGTTTTATACGTTTACTTTGCTGCTATTATTGAAAAAAAGGCACAGTTTATAGCAAGAAATATTAATTATATATTAAGTATTTTGTTTCTAGTTTTAGGAATTATGACTCTAATTAAATATTTAAAGTAATTATTTTATTAAATTAGCGACATATAAAAGAAAATCATTAATGATCCAGGCTATTACTCTAAACCTTCAGCGAGGTGTTAAACTGTTAAATGCTATAAATGACCATCAATACAGTGATGCTTCTATTGCACCATATTATTCAAGTATTGGCATTCATATGCGCCATATACTTGATGTTTTTGATTGTATTTTTGCTGGTTTAGATTCTAAACAAGTTAATTTAACTGCAAGAAAAAGAAATGAATTAGCCGAAATTAATGTAGCTTATGGGTTGGCTTATTTTGATCAAATTATAGATAAACTTGAGGATTTACAATCTGTAAATTTAGATGAGGTTGTTGAGGTAAAAGATGATTTAGGTATGGGTATGATTACTGCAAATTATACGTTAGCTTCTGCTTTAATTCAGGCGCACAGTCATGCTATTCACCATTTTGCCAGTATTGGATATATTATTTCTCAGTTGGGAATTGATTTACC
>DAOVTF010000158.1 GCA_030633225.1 Flavobacteriaceae bacterium | reverse complement strand
GGAAAGACACTTTTATTAAGCTTTGCAAAAATCTTAAAAAATCGCTTTTTCATTAACTAAAACCCTATTTTAAAATTTATATCTTATTTTTCTCTTTCAATCACATAATTCACCATAGTGATCAATGATTTTTTGTATTCTGAATCGGGATAGGTTTCTAATATTTTCATTGCTTTTTGCTGATATTCTTTCATCTTTTCAATAGTATATTCTATTCCACCACTTTGTTTTACAAAAGAAATAACTTCTTTTACTCTTTTTCTATCGTTATTATGATTTTTAACCGAATTGATCAACCATCTTTTATCTTTTTTAGAACAGTGATTTAATGAATAAATTAACGGGAGCGTCATTTTCTTTTCCTTGATATCAATTCCTGTAGGTTTACCTATTTTTTCTTCTCCATAATCAAAAAGATCGTCTTTGATTTGAAAAGCTATTCCTATAAGTTCTCCAAATTCCCGCATCTTTTCAATTTCTTCTTTACCCGCATCAACCGAAGTGGCACCAATAGCAGTACAGGCAGCAATTAAAGTCGCAGTCTTTTTACGAATAATATCAAAATATACATCTTCTGTAATATCTAATTGTCTAGCCTTTTCAATTTGTAATAGCTCTCCTTCACTCATTTCTCGAACAGCTACAGAGATATGTTTTAAAATATCAAAATCATCATTATCAATAGATAATAAAAGTCCTTTTGATAATAAATAATCACCAACTAAAACAGCAATTTTATTCTTCCATAAAGCGTTTAATGAGAAAAATCCTCTACGTCTATTGCTGTCATCAACAACATCATCATGAACCAAAGTTGCTGTATGGATCAATTCAATTATTGAAGCACCTCGGTAGGTTCTCTCTTTAAAGTCACCATTTGAAACCATTTTTGCGACTAAAAAAACAAACATTGGTCGCATTTGTTTTCCTTTACGTCTAACAATATAGTGTGATATTCTATTTAATAAGGGTACATTTGAGATCATGGATGCCTTGAATTTTAATTCAAAGAATTCCATTTCTTTTTGAATGGGGAGCTTTATTTGTTCAACAGTTTTCAAATAGACAATTTCTACAAATATAAATTATTTTTTATGCTCCATTTTAGCCCATGAATCTCTTAAAGGAACAATACGATTAAAAACTAACCCATCAGATGTAGAATCAAGATCAACATTAAAATATCCCAAACGTTGAAATTGAAATCTATCGCCAATTTCGGCAGTTTTTAAACTTGGTTCAACAAAAGAATTATTAATAATTTGCAAGGAATCCGGATTGATAAATTCTTTAAAATCCTTGTCTTTATGTGAGTCTGGTGCTTCATCTGTAAATAAACGATCGTACAGTCTAACTTCTGCATTTACAGCATGTTTTATAGATACCCAATGAATCGTTCCTTTTACTTTTCGTTTACTTGCTTCGCTCCCACTTCCGCTTTTAGAGTCTTCATCATATGTGCAATGAATTTCAGTTATTTCACCATTATCATCTTTTACAACAGAATTTGCTTTGATAATATAAGCATTCTTTAATCTTACTTCTTTGTCCAATTTTAATCTAAAGAATTTTTTATTTGCCTGTTCTCTAAAATCTTCTCTTTCAATATAAATCTCTCTAGAAAAAGGGATTTCTCTAGTACCTGCATTTTCATCCTCCGGGTTGTTTTCTGCAAATAAAATTTCTTCTTTGTTCTTTGGGTAATTGGTAATAACCAATTTAACTGGATTCAAAACTGCCATTACTCTTGGGGCAGTTTTATTTAACTCATTTTTAATATGAAATTCTAAAAGTGCGATATCTGTTACATTATCTCGTTTAGCAATTCCGGCAGTTTCACTAAAATCACGAATTGATTTTGGCGTATAACCTCTTCGGCGTAAGCCTGAAATTGTTGGCATTCGAGGATCATCCCAACCATTAACAAGACCATCTTCAACCAATTGCAACAATTTGCGTTTACTCATAACAGTATAACTCAAATTTCTTCTTGCAAATTCGCGTTGTTTTGGTCGTAGATCTTTCTTATCATAAACTTGATCTAAAAACCAATCATATAATTCACGATGATGTTTAAATTCTAAAGTACAAATGGAATGCGAAACTTTCTCAATATAATCTGATTCACCATGAGTCCAATCGTACATTGGATAAATATTCCAGTCATTTCCTGTACGGTGATGCGATTTTTTTAAAACACGATAAATAATCGGATCACGCATTAGCATATTTTTTGCAGTCATGCTGATCTTGGCACGCAAAACATGAGAGCCTTCTTCAAAATCACCATTCTTCATTTTTTTAAAAAGAGCTAAATTTTCTTCAACAGATCTATCACGAAACGGACTGTTAACACCATCTTGTGTTGGAGTTCCTTTTTGTTCGGCTATTTGAGCCGATGTTTGATCATCAACATAAGCTTTTCCTTTTTCAATCAATAATATAGCCCAATCAAATAACTGTTGAAAATAATCAGAAGAATATAACTCTTCCGCCCATTTAAAACCGAGCCATTGAATATCTTCTTTAATAGCATCAACATATTCTTGTTCTTCTTTTGCAGGATTTGTATCGTCAAAACGCAAATTAACAGGTGCTTTATACTCTTGACCCAATCCAAAATTTAAACAAATAGACGATGCATGTCCAATATGTAGATATCCATTTGGTTCAGGTGGAAATCTAAATCGAAGTTTTGTAGGATCTAAACCAGCTTTAAGATCATCTTCAATGATCTGTTCTATAAAGTTTAATGATTTTTTTTCTTCTGCCATCTTGTTTAAATAAATGAGAAAGCAAAATTAAGGAAAATTAAGAAGTAATAAAGTTGAAAAGCTATAAAGTTAATTTACCAGAACTAAATCTAGAAACCTAAAATTATTTTTGCAATATAAAAGAAAATAAAAATTCCAAAAATATCATTGCTGGTAGTAATAAAAGGTCCTGTTGCTACAGCCGGATCGATTCCTTTCTTATCTAAAACTAAAGGAACAAAAGTCCCAATTAATGAAGCGATTATAATTACAATAACAAGAGAAATTGCAATGGTAATACTAATATTGATGTTATAATTAAAAACTAATCCAAAAACAAAAATTAACCCTGCCAAAATAATCCCATTTACTAAACTTAGCCCAATTTCTTTAATCATTCTATTAAACATGCTTCCTCTAATGTTATCATTTGCTAACCCTTGTACAATAATTGCAGAAGATTGTACTCCTACATTTCCTGCCATGGCAGCAATCAAAGGTGTAAAAAAGAAAAGTTCAGGAAATTTGGTTAAGGCATCTTCAAAGCCTCCCATAATTGAGGCAGCTGCCAAACCACCAAATAAACCTAAAATCAACCATGGCAAACGAGCTTTGGTCAACTCAAAAATACTATCATCAGCCTCAACATCATCGGTAATACCTGCCGCCATTTGATAATCCTTTTCGGCTTCTTCTTTAATAACATCAACAACATCATCAATCGTAATTCTACCCTGTAAAATACCCTCATCATTTACAACTGGTATTGCTTCCAGATCATATTTATGCATTATTCTGGCTACATCTTCTACATTATCGCTAACATTTACTTAATCAACTTTCTCGATATAAATATCAGATACTCTTGCCTTGTCAGAAGCAACCAACAAATCTTTTAAAGACAATCTGCCTATTAATTGTTCGTTTTTGTCAACCACATAAATGGAATGAACTCTAGTAACTTCTTTCGCCTGGTCACGCATTTCTCGAACACATATTTGAATGGTCCAATTTTCTTTGGCTTTTACCAATTCTTTTGCCATCAAACTACCTGCAGTACCTTCATCATATCTTAAAAGATCTACAATATCTTTGACATGCTCATCATCATCAATTTCAGAAATTACTTCTGTGATCCTTTCTGGTGGTAATTCTGAAATAATATCAGCAGCATCATCGGTGTCCAACTCATCAATTTCATCAGCAATTTCTTCAGCTGAAAGATTTTTAAGAATTTTTTCACGATCATCATCATCAATTTCCATCAATGCTTCTGCCGTTTGTTCACTATCTAATAGTTTAAATAAATAGGTTGCATTATTTAAACTAAGTATATCAATAATTTCGGCAATATCCGCAGGATGATCTTCAGCTAAAAGTAAAAGTAAAGCTTTGTCATCATTTCTCTTGATGAGTTGCTCAATGCTTTGGATAAATTCTTTATTGATCTCTGTTGCCATCGTTTAAGATGCTTTTGGTTAATTCAATGAATTGATGAACCGATAATTGCTCAGGTCTTTGCGCAAATATAACATCTTCTCTTAATTTATCCGATAGTTGGAAGGATTTTAAACTATTTCGTAATGTTTTTCTTCTTTGATTAAATCCTGTTTTAACAACTTTGAAAAAAAAAGCGACATCCACAGGTAAAGAATAATCTTTTTTACGAATTAATCGAATTACCCCTGAATCTACTTTTGGTGGTGGATTAAAAACGAAAGGAGGCACTGTAAACATATACTCAACTTCATAAAAAACTTGTGTCAATACTGATAAAATTCCGTAAGTTTTAGTTCCCGGTTTTTCAGCTATTCGTTGAGCAACTTCTTTTTGAAACATGCCGCATAATTCTGGAATTAAATGCCTATTTTCAATAGTTTTAAAAACAATTTGAGTAGAAATATTATATGGAAAATTACCAATAATCGCGAATTGTTCACCTTTAAAAACATTCTGAATATCTATTTTTAAAAAGTCATCATTAATTATTCCTTTAGATAGGTTTAAATAGTGTACTTGTAGATATTCAATAGATTCTTTATCAATTTCAATGACCTTAGTTGTAATATCTTTTTTTAAAAGATATTTAGTTAAAACTCCCATTCCAGGGCCAATTTCTAAAACATTCTTATATCCTTTTAAAGTTAAAGTATCCGCTATATTTGAAGCAATAGTTTCATCATTTAAAAAATGCTGACCTAAATATTTTTTGGCTCTAACTGTCATTATTTTTCAATTTCATGAATTATTTCTAATTCTGTTCTAAAAGCAACAAATTTATTTGGAAAAAGTTGTTGAACTTCTTTTCTTAATCTATCAAAATCATCCCATGAAAAAATCAGCTCTGCTTCACAACCTTTATCTTTTAAGGCTCTGCAAACTAACTCTGAAGTAATAATATCTCTAAAATTACCTATATGCACTTTCCCTGAGGGAGTAATTCCAGCAGCACAAATAAACTTTTTCTTAGTTGGAAAAAGTTTTATCAAT
>DAOVTF010000085.1 GCA_030633225.1 Flavobacteriaceae bacterium | reverse complement strand
GGTATTTATGGAATGACGGGTGGTCAAATGGCTCCAACAACCTTAGCAGGTATGAAATCATCCACATCACCCTATGGTAGAGTTGTTGAAACAATGGGACACCCTTTAAAAATAACTGAAATGGTTGCTACTTTACCCGGAGTTGCATATGCCACCAGACAAGCTGTACATGAGGCAAAATACATCCGCAAAGCTAAAAGAGCAATCAGAAAAGCGTTTGAAAATCAAAAAAATAAAAAAGGAACTTCTATTGTTGAAATAGTATCTAACTGTAATTCTGGTTGGAAAATGACTCCGGTAGAATCTAATAAATGGCTAGATGAAAATATGCTTGCTTATTTTCCTTTAGGAGATATTAAGAAATAATTAGAAAATATAATTTTTGAGTCCCGATAGCTATCGGGATGAGTTTTTAAATTAAACAACAAAGAAATGACTGAAGAAATTATTATTGCAGGTTTTGGTGGACAAGGTGTTTTATCAATGGGTAAAATTTTAGCCTATTCAGGTATTATGCAAGATCAAGAAGTAAGTTGGATGCCTTCTTACGGACCTGAGATGCGAGGCGGAACTGCAAATGTTGTTGTTATCTTAAGTGATGATCGTATAAGCTCTCCAATTCTAAATGAATTTGATACTGCCATTATATTGAATCAGCAATCCATGGATAAATTTGAAAGCATGGTTAAACCCGGAGGCTTATTACTTTATGATACTAATGGAATTACAAGTCACCCTAAACGTAAAGACATTACCATTGCTACCATTGAGGGAGCTAAAGAAGCTTCAGAGCTAAAAAATAAGAAAACTTTTAATATGGTAATTTTAGGTGCATTTTTAAAGGTTCATCCAATTGTAAAAATGAAAAACGTACATAAAGGACTTGAAAATTCTTTACCAGAACGACACCATCATTTAATTCCTTTGAATGAGGAAGCAATAGAGGTTGGTATGAAAAAAGTAAAAGTGATACAAGATCTTAAACAACTTCACACCACTATATAGTTTTGTATTTGAATAATAATTGTTAAATTCATCCTAAATTTGATAAAAAGTGCTATTGTAAGCAATATTTTTATATTTTTGCTGTTTTAAATTTCATACTTCCCTCAAAATCATGAATTAAAGTACTAGATTAAAAATTGCTTTAAAAAAGAATATAAATGATTAGAAAATATTTTTTATTATCCTTACTAGTAACAGCATCTTATTTAAATCTTTCATGGGATTCTTCAACATTAAGCAATCCTGCTAATCCAATAAAGGGGAAAAATAATACATATACTACAGACTTATACAAGTTATTAAACGATAAAGATTTAAAATTTGAAGCTTTTGAAAAAGCAATGAATGGGTATTTTAAATTATTTATTGATGATAACATTGAAAATTCAAAATTCTTAACGGTTATTGATCTAAGTTTATCAGCTAATAAAAATAGATTTTTTATTATAGATCTTAAAACAACTAAAATAATTCACAAAAGCAAAGTTGCACATGGAAGAAATTCGGGTGATGAATTTGCTAAATATTTTTCCAATAAAATTGGTTCTTACCAGAGTAGTCTAGGCTTTTATAAAACTGCTGAAACTTATAAGGGAAAACACGGGCTTTCTCTCAGACTGGACGGATTAGAGAATTCAAACAATAATGCTAGAGAAAGAGCAATTGTTATTCATTCTGCTGATTATGTAAATGATTCTTTTATTAAAGATAATGGCAGATTAGGCAGAAGTTTAGGTTGTCCTTCACTACCAACTGATGGTTATTCGGATATTATTAAAACTATTAAAAATGGAAGTATTTTATTCATTTACTATCCAAAAAAGGATTACCTTAATAAATCTTTATTAGCTAATAGCGATATCAATCAATATTTTGTGAATGAAAGTGATGTTAGCTCATTGACTAATTATTAAACATTAATTTTACTAAATCTTTATCTTTATTATATATATCATGGTGAAAAATGATTGTATTATTTCGATCAGTTTCACATGTGATATACTGAATATAAACAGGTAATTTTTTTTCCAGCATCATTTTTTTTTCTCTTTGCTTATTAACATAGGTATAAATACTGTCTAAAGTATATTGATTATCATCATATTCTAAAATATTTTTCGCAAGATCTAATGCATCTTGTACCCGAACACAACCATGGCTATAAGCTCTCAATTCTCTTTGAAAATGATATTTTGTAGGTGTATCATGTAAATAAATAGAATATTTATTTACAAAAATAAACTTAACCAGTCCTAAGGCATTTGAACTTCCTCCTTTTTGGCGAATATAAAAATTGAAGTTGTCACGATTTATATCATCCCAGTTAATTAGTTCAGTATTCACCCTTTCTCTTTGTTTAGTAAAAACTTCGTAACTATTTCTATTCATATAACTTGAATCCTTCTGTGCTTTAATTAATATTTCATTTACAGAAATACTCTTAGGGACATGCCAATATGGATAAGCAACCAAATAACTTAATTTACTATAAATTTCTGGAGTTTTGTTTCTCAATTTTCCCACCACAACATTATACTCTAATTTTAAGGTGTCATGAAGATTTATTTTCAACCTATAAGAAGGAATATTAACAAAAACATAATGTTCTTTCCATGGTTGTTTCCATCTCCACCTCTCTAGACTAACAGTAGCACTTTGATAATAATTATAAGGACTTTTTGATAAGGCAATTGCTGTGTTTTTACCAACAATACCATCAGGTTTTAAACCATGCTCTTTTTGAAATGTTTTTAAGGCTTCATCAAATTTTAATTCATTAGAATCTTTATTCAAATAATTATGTAATATCAAAGATTTTCTTGTCTGATCGTACGATTGTATAGAATCAATTCTAAATCCAATTACCTTATTTTTAGTTTTAGATAACGATGAGTTTTGCAAATATTTTTCTAATCCTTTCTGTAAATTTTGATACATTTCATGTTGAGGCTGTAATTTTAATAAATAATAAATTACACTATCTTTCTTATATGAATCGTCTAAATACTTTGGCAAATCAATATTAAATTCTTTACGAGTTAAAGTTGTTAAAGAATCGATATTTTCAATAACCCCATAGTTCAAGTGCTTGCCAAAATTAAAATAACTTATGGTCAATTGCTTTTCAAGTAAAGTTGCAATATCAATTCTATTTTTAATTTCTTTTGTTCTTTGAAGTTTTAAAATTGATGTATTAATACTGTCAATTGAATAATTCTTTGGATCTAATCCATATTCTAAGGCATTTGATAAAATTTTTACAAAATTTTCACCTCTATCATTTAACTGTAATGAGTCATTTATCCATATAGACTTATGGGAAATTAAAGAATAAAATGTATCTAATACTTTATTATTTACTTGAAAGGAATTTGAATAATTCTCTTTAAAATTTACAGAAAATTTATTGACGAGATCTATTTTAGAAATTAAACTAGGCTTAGAATCCTTAATTTCAGTACAAGAAACTAATCCAAACACAATTAGAATGAAATAGAGGGGGAATTTCATATTAATTATTATAATTCTTTAGCTATTTGTTTAGCCTTTTATAAAGATAAGCTATTTTTCAAGAACTCATTTAAGCAATGCTTTATTAATTCTTTTTATAAGCGAAGGGCCCTCATAAATAAAGCCAGTAAATATTTGAATCAAATCGGCACCAGCATCTAATTTCTCTAAAGCATCCTTTTCAGAGTGAATCCCTCCTACTCCAATAATTGGGAAAGCTTTGTTAGATTTATCAGCTAAAAACCTAATAACTTCTGTAGATCTTTCTCTAACTGGTTTTCCGCTCAAACCTCCAGTTTCATTTTTATTAACTGATTTTAAATTTTCTCTTGAAATGGTGGTATTCGTTGCTATTACACCATCAATTTTTGTAGTTTTTACAATATCAATAATGTCCAATAATTGATCGTCGGTCAGATCAGGAGCAATCTTTAACAAAATAGGTTTCGGAAATTCTTTTTTATTATTTTCAACTTGTAATGCTTTTAACAATTTAGTAAGAGGTTCTTTATCTTGTAATGCTCTTAAATTAGGTGTATTTGGAGAGCTTACATTAACTACAAAATAATCAACCACTTCAAAAAGCTTATGAAAAGAAATTAAATAATCATCAACTGCATTCTCATTTGGAGTAACTTTATTTTTACCTATATTTCCACCAATAATAATATCGGTTTTTCTTTTTCTCAATCTCTCTGCAATAACCTTAACGCCTTCATTATTAAATCCCATTCGATTAATAATTCCATCATCTTCAATTAGCCTGAACAAACGTTTTTTAGGATTTCCATCTTGAGGTTTAGGTGTGACCGTACCAATCTCAACAAATCCAAAACCAAAATTAGAAAATTCATCAAAAAGCATTGCATTTTTATCAAATCCAGCAGCTAATCCAACTGGATTTTTAAAAGTTAATCCGAATAAATTGCGTTCTAACTTCTTATCTTCAATTCTAAATATACTTTGTGTAAAATTTTCTACTATAGGTAATTTGAAAAGATATTTTAATATTGAAAAGGTGAAATGATGCACCTTTTCTGGGTCAAAATTAAATAGTGTTTTTCGAATCAAGGATTTGTACATGGTAAGTTTTTATCTTAACTCTGCTCCAAATTGTTGCTTAAAAGTTTGTTGTAATTTATTCATAATCTTATCTATTTGCTTATCATTCAAAGTTTTATTTTCATCTTGTAAAACAAAACTTAAAGCATATGATTTTTTACCTTCAGGTAATTTATCACCTTCATAAACATCAAATAAATCTATATTTTTTATTAATTTCTTTTCTGTTTGCAAAGCTGCATTATACAAATCAATAAATTGAATTTTATCATCAATCAAAAGAGCAAGATCACGTTTTACCTCTGGGTATTTTGGTAAAGGTTTAACTGTTAAATTTTTCTTACTTACACTTTTTAATAAATTACCCCAATTAAAATCACCAAATAAGACTTCCTGTTTGATTCCGAATTTTTTTAAAAAACTACTTTTTACAATTCCAAATTCGATCAATTTTCTTTTTCCTAAACTAAATCCAATTGCAGCAGAATATAAATCATTTTCAACATCTGAATATTCTACATTATTAATACCAAACCTTTGCAGTAATACTTTAATAATACCTTTTAAATAAAAGATATCAGATCCTTTAGTTTCTGAATCCCAATTATTCCCACTTCTATTACCTGTAACAATTAATGATAAATGTTTTGTTTCTTTATACTTACTCTCTTTTTTTCGGTAGGTATTACCAAACTCAAAAAACTTTAAATTGTTATTTTTTCTATTGATGTTATATGCAACAGCCTCAAGTCCACCAAAAAGCATAGATTGACGCATAACAGAAAGATCTTTACTCAATGCATTTAACATGGTAACATTATGCTCCTCCTTAAAAGAATCTGAATTTTCAATATACTCTGGTTTTGTCAAAGAATTTGCCATGGTTTCATAAAAACCATTCGAGATTAAATAGCTCGCTGCAATATTTTTAATCTTCTCAACATTAATTTTATTCGAACTAGAAATAGATGTATTTATTTTTTGTGGTATTTCAATATTATTATAACCATAAACTCTTAAAATTTCTTCAACAATATCTGCTTCACGAGTTACATCAACACGGTATGATGGTATGGTTAAACCTAGACCTGACTCCGTTTGGTTGTTAATTTTTATATCTAAAGAAGCTAATATATTTTTTATAGTATCTGTAGGAATCTCTTCTCCAATCAATTTATAAGATTTCTCATACGATAAGTGCACTTGAAAATCTTCAATTTTATTTGGATAGATATCGATAATTTCTGAAACAATTTTACCTCCAGCAATTTCTTTGATCCAGATAGCAGCTCTTTTTAAAGCATAAACTACCGTATCAGGATTAATTCCTCTTTCAAACCTGAAAGAAGCATCTGTATTTAACGCATGACGTTTTGCTGTTTTACGAATTGAAACCGGATTAAAATATGCGCTTTCCAAAAAAATAGTAGTTGTACTTTCGGTAACACCTGAATTTTCACCACCAAAAACGCCTCCAATACACATTGGATTACTTTCACCATCACAAATCATTATATCATCTTCGTGTATTTCTCGTATCACTCCATCTAAAGTTGTAAATTTTGTGCCAACTGGCAAATTTCTTACAATAACTTTATTACCCTTTATTTTATTCGCATCAAAAGCGTGTAAAGGTTGACCTAAACCGTGCAAAATATAATTAGTAATATCTACAACATTATTTATTGGACTTAAACCAATCGATCTTAATTTATCTTGTAACCATTGAGGGGAATCCTCAATTTTTAAATCGGTAATTGTGATTCCTGCATAACGAGGTACTAAGGTACTATCTTTAACTTCAATATTTATCTTAAAAGTTCTCTCGTCTACATGAAAATCACTAACTGAAGGTGTTATTAGTTTTTTTTGAATTTCTTCTTGCTGTAATAACCCTGCAAACAAATCACGAGCCACACCATGATGACTCATTGCATCGGCTCTATTTGGTGTTAATCCAATTTCAAAAACTTGATCCGTATAAATATTAAAAATTTCGGCTACACCTTTACCAACACTCACTTCATTATCCAGAATCAAAATTCCATCATGACTATTACCAAGTCCTAATTCATCTTCGGCACAAATCATTCCAAAACTTTCTTCTCCTCTAATCTTACCTTTTTTAATAGTAAAACTCTCATTATTATCTCCATACAAAACGGTTCCAATTGTAGCGACAGGGACTTTTTGACCTGTAGCAACATTTGGAGCTCCACAAACAATTTGAACTGGTTCTCCATTACCAATATCAACCGTTGTAACCTTTAATCTATCTGCATTACCATGTTGTTCACATGATAAAACTTCACCTACTACAACACCTTTTAAACTACCTTTAACAGATTCAAAAGTTTCAATTCCTTCAACTTCTAATCCTAAATCGGTTAAGATATCACTCACTTTTTCAACATCTAAATCGATGTTCAAAAACTCTTTTAACCAATTGTATGAAATTTTCATTAATTATCTATTTTTTTTGAAATGCAAAGATATACAATTGTTGGTTGTAGATACAAAAACAGATATAAGAAATTAGCAATAATTATTAATCCTTTTTTATTTATCATTAAAAAACATTAATTTGCAGGAATAATAAAACTATACCATGCCAAACAATACTACTCGCCTTTTTGATTTTGCATATTATCAATTGGAAAATCACAATTTAAAAAAATCACTAGTAACAAAATACGATGGTAACTGGAAAGCAACTTCATCAAAGGAATTTGTTGAAAAAGCCAATACTATTAGTAGAGGTTTGTTAAAATTAGGTGTAAAAAAAGGAGATAAGATTGCCATTATTTCATCTAGCAATAGAACGGAATGGAATATCTTGGATATTGGAATGATGCAAATTGGTGTAACCACAATTCCAATTTACCCAACCATAAGTAAAAATGATTATAAATATATTTTTAATCATGCAGAAGTTACACTTTGCTTTTTATCGGATGAGGTATTATATGAAAAAGCCAAAGCAATTAAAGATGAAGTCCCTACTTTAAAAGAAATTTATTCTTTTGATAATATTTCTGGCTGTAAAAATTGGGAAGAAGTTT
>DAOVTF010000144.1 GCA_030633225.1 Flavobacteriaceae bacterium | reverse complement strand
AATTGCTATAATCAATATTGCAGGATCATTTTCCCAGATAGCGGAACTTGTGATACATAATCGATTTATTTTATTAGCATGGTTGCATTTTTTATTTTTAGGTTTATATGTCCCTTTTATTTGGGTGTTTGTAAATAAAACGATTTCTATAAACTTGTGGATCGTGTATTTATTTTCATTTATTTCTACAGAACTTCTATTGATCTTTCCTGATATGTTTTTTAAATGGACTTCAATTTCTGTTATGGACTTGTTGTTTTACTCTTATTTATTATTGTTTATTAGCTTAAGTATAGTTCATATTAAACTATTTATGAAACCAGTAGATAAAAAAGTGTTAGATCAAGTTTGATTTTTTATAGTAAAAGATGCTTGATAATTGAGTTTTGCGTAACTTTTGTTACTCTCTTTTTTGTACTTTCGCTGATTAATTAAGGCATGTTTTTGAGAATCTATCTTTCTTTTATCATTGTATTTTTATTTGGGTTTAATTCTTTGTTTTCGCAAGAAAGTAAAGTAGAAAACTTAAATGAAATTATTATTTCTTCAAGTAGAATAGATGTGCCATTTAATGAGAACTCTAGAACAATAACGGTAATTTCAAATAAAGATATTCAAAACTCTACAGCCAGCAATGTAGCCGATTTGTTACAACAATTTGTTGGTGTCGATGTTAGACGAAGAGGGATTGATGGAATGCAATCAGACCTTTATATTCGTGGAGGAAGTTTTGATCAAACCCTAGTATTAATTGATGGTATAAAAACCGAGAATCCACAAACAGGACATCATACCATGAATATTATGATTTCTATTGAGAATATTGAAAGAATTGAAATTATTAAAGGACCAGCTGCACGAGTTTTTGGTCAAAATGCATTTACAGGAGCAATCAATATTGTTACAAAAAAAAATGTTACAACTCAATTGAAAGGAGAAATTGCTTATGGGTCTTTTCATACCTATACTATTGGTTTAGCAGGTGGTTTAAAACTAAAAAATTCTTCTCATCAAGTTCATATTTCTAGTAATGCATCTGATGGATATCGGTATAACACTGATTTTGATAATAAAAATGTATTTGTAAAAAGTAAGTTCAATACTATAGGTACACCAATTGATGTTATTGCCACTTTTATGGAACGAAAATTTGGAGCTAACGGGTTTTATGCTAGCCCACAATTTAAAGATCAATATGAAGAAACTCAATCTAGTTTAGTCGGTATTTCTTCAACTCTTTACAAATCTAACTTCAAATTTAAGCCAAAATTGTATTGGAAAAGAGGTCAAGATATGTATGAGTTCGTAAGAGATAAACCTGAAATTTATAGAAACCTACATATTACAAATAAAATTGGTACTGCAATTGATGCATCATATAATTCAAACGCTGGTGTGACTGGTTTTGGATTAGATATTGCAAAAGTTTATATTGTTAGTAATAATCTTGGTGATCATAACCGGACTATGATTACAGGTTTTTTAGAACAAAGATTGCAAATGTTTAATGACAAAATTGATATAACACCAGGTTTAGCTCTTACTTATTATTCTGATTTTGATTTTCAAGCGTTTCCAGGAATTGATATAGGATACTCAATGAATAATAAAATTAAATTATATGGAAATGTAGGTTATACTTATAGAATTCCAACATATACAGACTTGTATTTTAGTAGTCCTACTACTTTGGGAAATGAAAATCTAAATTCTGAAAAGGCTTTAGCTGAAGAAATAGGAGCTAAATTTATATCTAAAAATATGACAGCTAATATTGCATTTTTTTACAGAGATGCAAAGGATTTGATAGATTATGTTAAAACAAATGAAGATGATAAATGGCAAGCAACTAATCTGGCTCAGGTAATTACCAAAGGATTTGAAACAGAAATAAATTATAATTTCAGGTGGTTTAATTATATTCAAAAATTAAATTTGGGATATACTTTTTTAGAAGATGATGTTTTAAAACAAGACATTCAGTTTTCTAGATATTCTCTAAACTCAATTAAACATCAGGTAACTGCGAATTTTGATTCACAATTCTTAGAATATCTACGCCAAAATATAGCATTTAGATTTGTTGAAAGACCTGATGGAACTAGCTATAATGTTGTTGATTTTAAAGTAACGGCAATGTATAATAATTTGGAAATATCAGGAATGTTTAATAACATTTTTAACACAGAATATACTGAAACTAATTTGGTTCCTATGCCAAAAAGCAATGTGCTTTTTACATTAAAATATACTTTTAGATAGGAGTTTTTAAATTTCTAAACAAGGGTTGTAATTTAAACTTAAATAACCGACTAACTTTCAAAATTTAAAATTAATAAAATGAAACAAATACTATTTCTTTTCTTTCTGTTTAGTGCGTACAATATGACGTCTCAAATTAATATTGAACACTTAGAAGTTGGGGATAAAGCTCCTAAAATTACTGGCGTAGATCAAAATGGATTAATTATTAATTCAACTGAAATTTTAAAAAGCAATAAAATTCTTGTGGTTTTTTACCGTGGTAACTGGTGTCCGCATTGCAAAAAGCATATTGGGTCGTTGCAGAACCATTTAGATGAGTTTATTAAAAAAGGTGTTTATGTTGTGGTTGTAACTCCGGAATCTGTTGATAGAACAAAAGAAACTACTAAAAAGTGGAGCACAAGTTTTTCAATTATACACGATGTAGATAATAAAATCATGATGGACTATAAAGTTGCCTTTGAAGTTAACAAAGAAAATGTTCCAAATTATTATGGTTTTGTTACTAATAAAGTTGCTGAATATAATGTGGCAAACAACAATGTTTTACCTGTCCCGGCTACTTACTTAATTGGACAAGACGGGAAAATAATTTATGTGCAATACGATCCAAATTATAAAAACAGATCTGATTTTAGTGAAATTCTAAAGTCTTTGTAGAGAAAATTTATTTGACACTATCCCATAAAGTGTATAAACTTTAAATTAAGAACCCCTGAAATTAGTAAATTTCAGGGGTTCTTTTTATTGGAGTGTCGAATAATGCTTGACTTACATCATTCCAGGCATTCCACCACCACCGCCCATAGGAGGCATTGGAGGTACATTTTCTTCTTTAATGTCAACTAAAGCACATTCAGTAGTTAAAATCATTCCAGCAACAGAGGCAGCATTTTCTAATGCGATACGAGTCACTTTAGTTGGATCGATAATTCCAGCTTTATGCATATTTGTATATTCGTCAGTTTTGGCGTTAAAACCAAAATCTTTTTTACCTTCCAAAATTTTAGAAACAACAACTGATCCTTCAGCGCCAGCATTTTCAGCTATTTGACGTAAAGGTTCTTCAATAGCTCTGGCAATAATTTTAACACCAGTTGCTTCATCTTGATTGGCTGTTTTAAGATCTTTCAATTTGCTTTTTGCTCTTACAAAAGCAACACCACCACCAGCAATTATTCCTTCTTCAACAGCAGCTCTTGTAGCATGTAATGCATCATCAACTCTATCTTTTTTCTCTTTCATTTCCACTTCACTAGCAGCACCAACATATAAAACTGCAACACCACCAGCTAATTTAGCTAAACGTTCTTGAAGTTTTTCTTTATCATAATCAGAAGTAGTAGTTTCAATTTGAGATTTGATTTGGTTAACTCTTCCTTTAATATCTTTACTTGCACCAGCTCCGTTAACAACAGTGGTATTATCTTTATCAATTGTAACTCTTTCTGCAGTACCTAACATTTCAATTGTTGCATTTTCAAGAGTAAATCCTCTTTCTTCAGCAATTACCGTTCCTCCAGTTAATATGGCAACATCTTCAAGCATAGCTTTTCTTCTATCACCAAATCCAGGAGCTTTTACTGCTGCAATTTTTAATGAACCACGTAATTTATTTACTACCAAAGTAGCCAATGCTTCACCATCAATATCTTCTGCAATAATTAAAAGAGGTTTTCCTGTTTGTGCAACTGGTTCTAAAATTGGTAAAAGATCTTTCATCGTTGAGATCTTTTTATCATATAATAAAATATAAGGAGATTCTAGATCAGAGATCATTTTTTCTGAATCTGTTATAAAATATGGAGATAAATACCCTCTGTCAAATTGCATACCTTCAACAATATCAACATAAGTGTCAGTACCTTTTGCTTCTTCTACAGTAATTACACCTTCTTTTCCAACTTTATCAAAAGCTTTAGCAATTAGATCACCAACGGAAGTATCATTATTTGAAGAGATAGATGCAACTTGTTTGATCTTATCAAGTTTACTACCTACAACTGTTGATTGTTTTTTTAAATCTTCAATTATGGCTGTAACAGCTTTGTCAATTCCATGTTTTAAATCTAATGGGTTAGCACCAGCAGCAACATTTTTTAAACCTTCTTTAACAATTGCTTGAGCAAGAACTGTTGCAGTAGTTGTTCCATCACCAGCTAAATCATTAGTTTTTGAAGCAACTTCCTTAACCATTTGTGCACCCATATTTTCAAGAGGATCTTCAAGTTCGATTTCTCTAGCTACGGTTACACCATCTTTAGTGATTTGAGGTCCACCAAAGGCTTTTCCAATTACCACATTTCTACCTTTTGGACCTAAAGTTACTTTAACGGCATTCGCTAAAGCATCAACACCACGTTTTAATCCATCACGTGATTCTATATCAAAAATTATATCTTTTGCCATTTTTTTATTTTTTATATTGATCTAAAACCTTTAAATATTGTTTCAGAATCTATTAATATTTAGTTTGTTAAGTGAATTAAAGAGTAGCGAAAATATCACTTTCTCTCATAATTAAATAGTCGTTACCATCTAATATTAATTCAGTACCAGCGAATTTGCCATATAATACTGTGTCACCAATTTTAACAGTTATTGGATCATCTTTTGTCCCTTTACCAACAGCAACAACTTTACCTTGTTGTGGTTTTTCTTTTGCAGAATCTGGAATATAAAGTCCTGAAGCTGTTTTTGTTTCTGCTTCTAAAGGTTTTATTACAACTCTGTCAGCAAGAGGTTTGATACTAAGTTTGCTCATTTTATAAAATTTTAGTTATTTAATTAATTTGATATACTTTATGCAATAATATTGCCAATTGTAAAAATCTGTCAAATTATAAAAAAAAATGCCAACGTGTCATTACGTTGGCATTTTTAAAAGTATTTTGTTATAATTTTTATTGAGAACTGTCAATAAGTTTGTCTGTGTCTAAAGTTTCTGGAGCATCTTCAAAAACTTCTCTTTCATTTACAATTCCTTCAGTAGCAGATTTCATGTCAATTGAATTGTTTCTTGGAATTGCAAAATTAGAAAGTAAAATCAATGCAAAAAGAACTATTGCTAAAGTCCAAGTACTTTTATCTAAAAAATTGGTTGTATTTTGAACACCACCAAGATTCTGAGATCCACCTGCTCCGCCAAAAGAAGATGATAAACCCCCACCTTTTGGATTTTGTACCATAATTACTAAAATCAGTAATACTGAAACTATAATTATTAATATTAAAAATAAAAAGTACGACATAATTATATTATTTTTCTTGTAATTTTTTTATTGCTTTTATTTGGTTTGCAAAGAAACTACTTTTTTCCGGATATTTCAAACTTAAAACAGTAAAAGCTGTTATTGCTTTTTCGTACTTTTTTTGTTCTAAATATACATGAGCTAAAGTCTCTGTCATTAAGCTTTCGTTCTCTTTTATACTTTCATTTGCAATGTTTGAACTAGTATCTAAATTTGATGGTTTAATTTTAGGTTTTGATGCTAAAAATTTTTCAATAAGATCAAAATTACTTATGCCAACTTGAGCAGGATTTTTAATTTCTGCCACAGTTGATTTTTTATTTTCACTTCTTTGAATTGGCTT
>DAOVTF010000216.1 GCA_030633225.1 Flavobacteriaceae bacterium | reverse complement strand
CACCCTCCTCAAAAGAACTGAATTCTTCAAGTTCAACAGGATCAGAAAAATAAGGCATCATTACCTTATAATGATATTTACGAAGATCTTTAGCCGATAAGCTCCCTCCAAAACCTTTGTTTTCATTTCCTAATGGTAATAAAGCCGATGCTACATCTTTGGTAATTTTTTGTAAAGAAGATTCATGTTTTGGGTAAGAATCGCCCAAGTAAGCATTAAAAAGATAGGTAGGATTTAAGTAACTAATAGTAGTTTTTGAACCGTTTGATTTTAAACCAATTTTTAAAGCTGCAGCTAAAGCACCACGATCTTTTACTTTTAAAACGGTTGTTTGGAGATCTTTTCGTGAGTAAACAATAACTTTTAAATTTTTATTGTTTTCGACATTGTATTCACCAATAATATCAAAGCCATTTGTTTGTAAAGCATTTTTTACTTCACCAGAAGTTTTGTCAATATTTTCATTTACTTCTCCTACTTTTATATAAGGAGATAAATTTTGGGCTTTTACCAAATATGAATTGGAGAATGCCGAAATCAGTACAGCTAAAGCAATTAATTTTTTCATGTTTTTAAGTATTTAAATTTTGGCCAAAAGTACAAGTAAATTGAAGTTTAAAAACTAACTTTTATCATGTTAATAAGACTCAAATTTTAAGTTTTAAAATTAACTAGTCGAATTAATTTCGTCTTTTCGGTGAGATCTCAAGATTAAAAAAACATTTCTTTATTTAATAATTTTTCGTTTAAATAAAACAACTAGTATTCCTCCTCTTAAAATCATCCAAACCGTAAAAGCAATCCAAATGGCATAAAGTTTTAAATTTAAAAGATCACCTATTAATAAAGCCGGGATAAACCCAACAAAAGTTGCTATAAGCAAAGTGTTTCTCAAAACAACAGCCTCAGCTAATCCTTTAAAAATTCCATCAAAAACAAAAGCCACTGCATTGATCGGTTGCATTAAAATAACGATCCAAAAAATACCGTAGAATAAATCCAGAACTTCATTATCATGTGTAAATATTCGTCCTATAGGAAAATAAAAAATAAAACAAGTGATTCCTAAAAGCAATGAAATAATGAAAGTGTATTTATTTAGCTGTTTGCTTAATTGCCATATTTTTTGATAGTTTTTTTCACCTAATAATTTCCCAGACATTATATTACCTACACTAGAATAGCCATCAATAAAAAACGCAAAGAAGAGCCAAATTTGAAAAGCAATAGTTTGGGCTGCAATATAATTTGTTCCGTATTTTGTAGCATAAGCATTTGCCATATATAAAGCAATATTTAAAGCAATAGTTCTAATAATCAAATTAAAACTTAGAGATAATAATCGCTTTATTTCGGGATGAAACGGTAAAGAGAATTTTATGCTAAATGGAGTTTTTTTAAGCATTAAAATCAAAGCTAATATTGCCATAACTGCCTGAGCAATTATACTTGCCCATGCGGCACCTTCAACATGTAATGCTGGTATGATTCCATCAATTCCAAATACTAAAATAAAGTCTAAACCAACATTTAGTAAAGCACCAACAATACTGATTATCATTGGCCAAAAAGTATTTTGCATTCCTCTAAAAACACCAAAAACAGAAAATGTAAAAAGAGTTAAGGGTAAACCTAATGCTCGAATTTTATAATAAGAAACAGATTGTTCTAAAACCAGTCCTTTGGCATTATATAATTCAAATATTTCTTCTACAAAAAAGATTGTAACGATATAAATAAAAAGACTCAATAAAAGATTGATTATTATTATTTGTGCAGGAAGTTTTAAAATATTCTTGATTTTATTGGCACCTAAATACTGAGCAATTATTGCTGAAATGGCAGAACGAGTTTGAGCCAAAATCCATACAATTGCTGAAATAAATGAGCCTGCAATTCCTACAGCAGCAAGTGCTTCAACAGAATTTATTTTTATATTTCCAACAATAGCGGTATCTGTAATTGATAATAATGGCTCTGCGATACCCGATATTATTGCCGGTATAGCCAATTTGTTAATTTCTTTAAATGATATTTTTGAATTGCTTTTCAAAGGAATAAAAATGTTAACTCTTGCGAAAATAGGACATTAAAAGATTAAAGTATTAGTAGTGTTAAATTTAAAATTTCTACCACTTCATTTTATCCTATTTCTAATTATTGGAATTGTTTTTGGCAATGCTTTTAATATTTCATTAATTCATGTATTTATTGCCATAACGTTTATAATATTAGTTTTAGGATATAGTTATTTTAAAGCAAACACTTCCTTCAGGCCTCCTATTTATTTTACAATTTTTACTGCTATTGCTTTTTTTCTGATAGGCATTTTAAGCATCAATATTCAAAAGCCGATTAACCAAAAAAATCATTATATCAATCCTTATAATTCAGATGACAAATTAATATTACAAATTGAAAAAGTATTAAAACCTACCAAGTTTTATAAAAAGTTTGAAGCAAAAGTTATTGAGGTCAATGATAAAAAAACCAATGGAAAAATATTAATAAATCTTGATAAAAATATTTTAGGAGACCAGTTTAAAGTTGATGATTTAGTTCTTACAAAAAATGAATTAAAAGAAGTAAGAAAAGCTTTGAATCCAAATGAATTTGATTATAATAATTATTTAAAAAAGAAAGGTATATATCATCAAGTTCATTTAAAAAATGACGAATATGTTAGGCTTCAATCGTATAATAAAACAGTAAAAGGAATTGCATTTTCTTTAAGAGAAAAAATCAATGTAGAATTAAAAAAGTATAATTTTTCAAATGAAGAATTGTCAATAATCAACGCCATATTATTAGGGCAGCGACAAGATCTTACCAACGAATTATTTGAAAGCTATAAAAATGCAGGAGCAATTCACATTTTGGCCGTTTCTGGGTTGCATATTGGAATTATTTTACTTTTTCTAAATTTTATATTTAAACCATTAGAAAGGATTAGAAAAGGAAAGATCATCAAATTAGTACTTGTTGTTTTTTGTTTATGGATTTATGCAATTATTGCTGGATTATCAGCTTCTGTTGTTCGGGCTGTTTCTATGTTTACTATGGTAGCAATTGGTTTGTCAATAAACAGACCATCAAGTATTAAAAACAGTTTGGTAGTATCTATTTTCATTTTGTTATTAATCAACCCATTATTTTTATTTGATGTTGGATTTCAATTAAGTTATGCGGCAGTTTTTTCTATAGTTTGGTTTCACCCATTATTTAAAAAACTATGGAAACCAAAATTAAAAGTTATAGATTATTTTTGGCAAATACTTAGTGTTTCATTTGCCGCTCAAGTAGGTATTTTACCTTTGAGTCTTTATTATTTCCATCAATTTCCTAGTTTATTTTTTGTTTCTAGTTTGGTTGTTATTCCTTTTTTGGGATTAGTTTTAGGATTGGGAATTGTTATTATTATTTTAGCATTGTTACAACTACTTCCACAATTTATTGCAAATTTTTACGGAATAATCATAAATAAAATGAATTACTTTATGGAGATTGTTTCACAGCAAGAAATGTTTATTTTTCAAGACATTCCTTTTTCCTTTTTAATGCTAATAATATTTTACACACTCTTAATAAGTTATTTAAATTGGGCCTATAATAAAAATTTAAAGAACCTGTCTTTTATTTTTTTACCTGTTATTATAATTCAAATAGTGCTTATTAACAATAAACAGCAAAGCAAAATAGCTAATGAATTTATTATATTTCATCAAGTTAAAAACTCTAAAATAGGAGTAAGAAATGGTAAGCATTTAAAAATTTATCATAGTTTGGATAGTATCAATATTATAAAAGACAGATCGATAAAGGCATTTAAACAAAACCATTTTTATTTGAACTCATTACAGTTTTCACCTATTAATAATATTTTAGATATAGATTCAAAAAAGGTTTTAATTATTGATAGTTTAGGCATTTATGATAACCTTTTATTTAAACCACAAACCGTTGTCTTAATTCAATCTCCCAGAATTAATTTAGATCGTTTAATTAGAAAATTGGACCCAAAACTAATTATTGCCGATGGTTCAAATTATAAAAGTTATGTTAATTATTGGAAAAAATCATGTGAAAATAAATCTATAAATTTTCACAATACTTCACAGAATGGAGCCTTTGACTACATATACTAGACTAATTTCTCCTACAATTTTATGTATATTTGCTCGTTTAAAAAGAAAAATATAATAGCGTAATTAAAAAATATTTTATGAAAATAATAGTTCCAATGGCTGGAATAGGT
>DAOVTF010000007.1 GCA_030633225.1 Flavobacteriaceae bacterium | reverse complement strand
GCATTAAATAAAATACCCGAATCACTATGTTGCCTCATTACCTCATTTAATTCAATCTCTTCAACCTCTTTATTATAATTATACATCAGGGTTTGTTTATTCAATGCCGGACTCAAATCCAATTTAACCGGAGGTAATTGCGCTGTGTCACCTATTAAAATGAGTTTACAATTTTTACCAGAATAGATATAATATAATAGATCGTCTAACAAAGAGCCATTAGAGAAAAAAGAAGAATCGGCAGTTCTATCAGGTATCATTGAGGCTTCATCAACTATAAAAATAGTATTGGTATGTTTATTTTTTTGAAGATTAAAAGTTACCCTTCCACTTTTTTCCTTTTTTGGGTGGTAAATTTTTTTATGAATTGTAAAAGCTGATCTATTTGAATATAATCCTATGACTTTTGCCGCTCTACCAGTTGGAGCCAATAAAACTGATTTATAACCTGTTTTCCATAAATTATTAACCAAAGTACTAATAACTGTCGTTTTACCTGTACCCGCATAACCTTTTAACAAAAATATACCTTGCTCGTTATTGCTTAATACAAAATTTGATAAGCTTTTAAATAGTTGATCTTGACGAATTGTTGGAGCAAAAGGGAATTCTTTTAATAATTCATTATGTAAATTTGTGGTGTTTTTAATCATAAATTATTTCTAATAACTCAATTACAAACTTAATATTAATTCTAAATAAAACGGAATAAAAGTAGTTAACAAAAAGAAAAAACTTCATCTTAAATGACTTAATTAATAAGTAAATTAAAAAAAATAGAAGATATTATAAAATAAATACTTTTGTGATTCAAAAATTTTTGTAGATTTGCGTTATAACCTAATTATAAATAATTTTAAAAAATGATTTCTATTTTAATAATTATTGTATCTATACTTGCAGTAGCTGGATTAGCTTACTTAATTGTAAATAAATTACCTAGTAAATTAAAACCTGTTTTATCACTACTTTTATGGGGTGTTATTATTTTCTTAGGTTATGAGATTTATCAAAGCATAATGAAGCCTATTCATTTTAACAAAAAGAAAAAAGCTCGTTATACAAAAGTAATTGAGAATTTAAAAACAATACGTGATGCTGAAATAGCATATGCCGAAGTAAATAGAAAATTTACATCAGATCCGCAAAAATTGATTAGCTTCATTGATACTGCTAAATTTGCACTTACTGAAATAAAAAATGTTGTAGTAACCGAACAAAGAGGTTTAATTACTATTGATGTAGAAAAAAGAATTGTTGATACGGTTGGATTTGAACCTGTAATCAATAGGTTTAAAGATAGAGATTATAAAAACATGATGAGTGTTCCTGGAACAGATGCCAAATTTGAATTGAAAACAGGTGAGGTTGAAAAAGTTCAAGGAATTAAAACTTCAGTTTTTGAAGCGAAAGTTGATAAAGCTAAAGTTTTAGAAGGAATGGATATAGATTTGATAAGACAAGAAAAAGAAGCACTAGGTGGTGTTAACGTACCTGGTGAATATATCTCAGTTGGATCATTAGACGAAGTAAATTCAAACGGAAATTGGCCTCCATTTTATGATGGAAAAAAAGATGAAAACACAGATAATGAATAAATCTGTAAACTTAAACAAAAATGATAATCACTTATCCATCCAAATCAGTTTGGATGGATTTTCTTTTTGTATTATTGATAAAAACATTAATGGTGTTACTTTAATTAAAAATATTCCATTTAAAAAAAGTTCTACTACTCCAGAAAAACATTTGAAGAATGTTGAGCAAGTATTTCATGAAGAAGATATTTTAAACAAAAAATATGATTCTTTAAATATTACTCATGTTAACGATCTTTCTTCGTTAGTTCCAAAACCTTTGTTTGATCCAGAACACATTAACAGGTACATTAAATATTCATCTAAAACCTATAGTAATGATTATATAGTTTATGATGAATTAGAAAACCATGATATCATAAATGTTTACATACCATTTGTAAATATCAATAATTTATTACTCGAAAAATATGGAAATTTTGAATACAAACATTTTTCAACAATCTTAGTAGACAATTTATTGAATATCTATAAATACAGTGAAAGACCTCATGTATTTGTTGACTTACAAAGTACTCATTTTGAAATTATTGTTATTGCAAATAATAAATTAATGCTTTACAATTCTTTTAAATATCAAACTAAAGAAGACTTTGTCTATTATATATTATTTACTGCAGAACAATTAAAAATCAATCCTGAAAAATTTGAATTGGTACTTTCTGGTAATATTAAAAAGAATGATGATTTTTATAATATTGCCTATGATTATGTTAGAAATATCAGTCTGCTTGAAAATAGATCGAAATACACTTTTAATGATAAGTACAATGAAGAAACAAAACGTCAGTTTTTTACTCTTTTAAATCAATATTAATGCGAATTGTTTCAGGAAAATTCAAAAGTAGGCGCATAAATGCCCCAAATAATTTACCTGTTCGCCCTACTACTGATATGGCAAAAGAGGCTTTATTCAATATATTAAATAACCATTATTATTTTAACGAGATCTCAGTTTTAGATTTGTTTGCAGGTATTGGTAGCATTAGTTTTGAATTTGCCTCTCGTGGCACTGAACATATTATTAGTATTGATCAAAATGTGGGTTGTATTAAATTTTTAGACAAAATCAATACTGAATTTGATACCAATATACAAACCATAAAAAGTGATGTATATTCTTATTTAGAAAGAGTTAATCAAAAATTTGATGTGATCTTTGCCGATCCTCCTTATGATTTTACCGATGAAAAGTTTCAAAAAATAATTAATCTTGTTTTTACCAAGAAGCTATTGAATGAAGGCGGGTTGTTAATCATTGAACATTCAAAACAAACCGATCTATCACAAAATACTACTTTTACTAAAGCTAAAAAATATGGTGGCAATATGTTTAGTTTTTTTGAAAGTGAATCTTAAACTTATACACAGGTTATTACTCGTTAATATTAAAATATTTCTTACTTACTCTAGCCAGTTTTTAAAATTCCTAACTTTTTCCCGACTAACAATAATTTCAATATCATCAAAATGATTCAATTTTATTTGTAACCTGCTATTGGTATATGAAATAATATCTTTTATACTATGGATACATATAATAAATTTTCGATTTACCCTAAAATATTTAGTTGGATCTAACTGATCTTCTAGTTGCTCAAGTGAATCATCTAAAACATAATTATTACCATTTTTTGTATATAAATAGGTTGCTTTATCTTCACTATAAAAACATTCCACACTATCTATTTCAACAATTTTTAAATGCTGACCGACTTTAATAGTAAATCTTTTTTTATAATCTTTATCAATTGGGTGGATAAGTAATTTTTTAATTTGCTCAATATCAAAATGGTGACTACTCTTTGCATTATTTATATTTTGATATTTTTTGATTGCAAATTCAAGTTCATCTTCGTCAATTGGCTTTAACAAATAATCAATACTATTTAACTTAAATGCTTTTAAAGCATATTCGTCATACGCAGTAGTAAATATAATGTTACTCTCGATTTTTACTTTATCAAATATTTCAAAAGACAAACCATCAGATAATTGAATATCTAATAAAATCAAATCTGGATGTTTATTATTCAAAAACCACTCTACAGATTCGTTTACAGAATGTAACATTGTTTTCACTTCAATTCCATAATTACTTAAGATTCGTTGTAAACGCCTAGCAGCTGGTTTTTCATCTTCAATAATAATTACATTCATTTTCATTAATTTAATTCATTACAAATTTACAAAAATAAGTGTGCATTAATTTATATAATATTTTACCTACCTAAAACAATTCCACAAAAAAAGCCTTCCTCATTAATATGGGAAGGCTTTTACTTAATTTTTAGGTCTCTATTAGATGTTTAAACTATTAAATAGTTCTTTCAAATTAGGATTTGATGGTCTAGGCGCATTAGCATCAACAATATTACCTTCTTTATCAATCAAAATAAATCTAGGTATTCCAGTAATATTATAAGCTCTAACAAAGTCAGAATTCCAATCTTTATCTGCCATAATTTGGATGCCTTGAAGGTTTTCATCAGCAACCATTTTTAACCATTTGTCTTTATGTTCAGGTTTATCAATAGATAAACTAACAATAGCTATATCTTTATCTTTGTACTCACTGTCTAATTTCTTTAAAAAAGGAATTTCTCTTTTACAAGGCCCACACCAGGTTGCCCAAACATCAACATATACATATTTACCTTTTAGATCGGCTAAGGATACATTTTTACCATTTGTATCAGGATAATTAAAACTAGGAGATGGAGTTCCCTTTTTCAATGCTGCTAAACTCGAATTTTCTTTGGCATAATTAGTAGTGTAAAAATCAATTAGTTTAACATTAGATTCTTTTTCCATTTTAAGAACTTCCGGCTCAAGATCTGTTGCGTTTTCTAACATATCATTTACAGATTTTTCAATACTTGTAATTTTATTGTCAAACTCCTCTTTTGATAAAGAAAATATTTCTTTAGGATTCATCAAGTCTTCTTTTGTATAAAAGGCAATTTTTTTAGTTAAATACTCATTTGTACTTGAACCATTACCTTTAAACTCGATAGATTCAGGAAATTTTTGAGCATCAAAATTTAATGTTAAATCATATCCATTTTTTAAATAAAGTGAAGATTGACTTGCTCCATTTTGAAACCCGTGAAAACCATCTGTAACTTTTAAAGTATCTTTAAAAGTGCCATCTTCATTAATTTTGATCTCTTTCTTAAAGTTTCGCCCAAGAATAGAAATCACTTCCACATCTGAATTACTAATTTTACCTCGTAAACTAACATAGTCCTTTGGCGCTTCTTCTTTACATGAAAATAAAGCTACTGTTACCAATAGGGTAAATAATATTTTCTTCATAATTTTTATTTGTCCTGAGCTTTTCTCAGGTTCTTTTTTGTTAAAATAATTTTCGCAAATATATAATTTTAATGTCTTCTAAAAATGTAACAATTGTTAAACAAAATATAATAATTATAATGACGAAAAAAAGCCGTGTTATTTACATATAAACAACACGACTTTTTATTATAACTTATATCAGTACAATTATATATTTAATTCATTAAATAACTCTTTAAGAGTATCTGATGAAGGTCTTGGAGCATTTGAATCTACAATATTTCCTTCCGGATCTATTAAGATAAACCTTGGGATTCCTAAAATACCATAATCAGTAACAAAATCTGATTTCCAGTCATTTGGAGCATATATTTGCACCCCTGATAATTCTTTTTCCTTAACCATAGTACGCCATTTGTCATAATCGTTTTTTCTATCAATACTCATGCTAACAAAGGCAATATTCTTATTGTGATATTCTTTCTCTAATTCTTTTAATGATGGAATTTCTCTTTTACATGGTCCACACCAGGTTGCCCAAACATCAACATATACATACTTTCCTTTTAGATCATCTAATGAAGTAGTTCCGCCAGCAAAATTCTCATAATCAACAAACTTAGGAGAAGGCTCACCCTTGCTTAATTTGATCAACTTATTATATTTTTCAGTGATATCTTTTTTATGCTCTTCATTTGTAGAATTAGCCATAAATATATCATGATAATTTTGTAACTCTTTCGTATAGCTAACATTGTATTTGGCAGCTCCATATAATAAATATTCTTTGATTTCAGGAGACTTTACCTCTTTTGAAACAGTTTTCAAATATGCAATATCAGTGGCTATACTATCTTTTTTAGCATTTTCACTTGAAAGATCTGCATAATATGCATTCAAATAATTCTTGTAATTACCCAACGCCAATAAATTTTCATCCTCCAAATTCAATCCTGACTCAAAGTCAGGGAAATTATTAGATTTTACAAAACCATCATTCTTAGTTACAAAGCGTTTATACAATTCAAATCGTTTTAATTGCAAAGCCTCTTTGTAAGTAATAGAAGCTTCTTCTAAAGTTTTAAATTCTTTATCAAGATTTTCTTGTTTATTTAAAAAGTCTAATTCTAACTGTTTTACCGAATCCGTAAGCTGAACATATTTATTTTCCTCTAAAGTTCCAAGATATTGATAAGTGGCTAATTTCCCTAATCCTTCTTCATTCATAAACTTCTGAGCTAAATAATTATTCTCCTCACTCCCGTTACCAGTATATTCTATAGTTTCATCAAACTTTTTTGGGTCTAAACTTAAGTTTAAATTATAACCCGGTAAAAGATAAAAACTTGCCGTTTCATTTGCATATTTAAATGTATAATATCCCTTTTCAATATTTTGAAGTGTATCACTAAATGTTCCATCTTCATTAATTACAATTTCTTTGATCTCTTTTTCACTATTTCTTATTGAAAATTTTCCACCATCTGGGTTTAATATCTTACCGCTAAATACTGCATAATCAATAGGTTTTTCTTGCTTTGTACAAGAAAATATTGACAACGCAATTACTACTATAAATAATTTTTTCATTTTATATAATTATTAAATTTGAAAGCAAAAATAAGATTAATTAATGTATATAAAACTTCTTTCGTATTTTTAACAAAATATTTACATTTATACCTTTGCAGAGCATACTAATTATACTGTAATTTGTACAAAATTAATTCTATGAATATCCATAAAATAAATAATAAACAGTTAGACTTAACCATTATTAGAGACATAATTTTAAATGAAAAACATTTAAAATTATCAGACGAATCTATAGCAAATATTGAAAAATGCAGAACCTATTTAGATGATAAAATGAAGGGGAACGATGATCCAATTTATGGAATCAATACTGGTTTTGGGTCATTGTATAATGTAAAAATTAGCAATAAGAATTTAACAAAACTTCAAGAAAACTTGGTAATGTCACATGCATGTGGCACTGGTGAAGAAGTTTCTCAAGAAATTGTTAAATTAATGTTATTCTTTAAAATACAATCTTTAAGTTATGGATATTCAGGTATTCAACTAAAAACAATAAATAGATTAATTGATTTTTACAACCATGGCATCTATCCTATTATATTTACTCAAGGTTCTCTTGGCGCTTCGGGTGATTTAGCGCCATTGGCACATTTATCATTACCATTAATTGGAAAAGGAGAAGTTTATTTTGAAGGGGAAAAATACACGGGTAAAGAAATTTTAAAGAAATTTAAATGGGATAAAATAGTGTTAAAATCTAAAGAAGGTTTGGCTCTTTTAAACGGTACACAATTTATGAGTGCTTATGGCATCCACATGGTTATAAAAACTTATAAATTATCTTATCTGGCAGATTTGATAGGCACATTATCTTTAGAAGCTTATGATGGAAATATCTCTCCTTTTGATGAATTAATTCATTTTGTCAGGCCTCATAATGGGCAAATTAAAACCGCTAAACGAATTAAAGAATTTTTGCAGGATAGTGAGTTAATTTCTCAATACAAAGAACATGTTCAAGATCCGTATTCTTTTCGTTGCATGCCACAAGTTCATGGTGCAACTAAAGATGCTTTAAACTATGTTGAAAAGACAATGTTAACCGAAATAAATTCAGTTACTGATAATCCAAATATCTTTGTTGATGCAGATAAAATAATCTCTGGTGGTAATTTTCACGGACAACCTTTAGCATTATCTTTAGATTTTTTAGGTTTAGCAGTTTCAGAATTAGGAAGTATTTCGGAAAGAAGAACCTTTCAATTAATTTCAGGTCTACGAAATTTACCTCCATTTTTAGTTAAAAATCCAGGATTAAATAGTGGTTTTATGATTCCACAATATACGGCTGCAAGTATTATGAGTCAGAACAAACAAATGACAACTCCAGCCTCTGCCGACTCAATTGTTTCCAGTAATGGTCAAGAAGATCATGTAAGTATGGGAGCAAATGCGGCTACAAAAACCAAAAGAATTGTTGATAATGTTCAAACTATTTTAGCCATTGAGTTGATGAATGCCTCTCAAGCTTTAAACTTTAGAAAGCCTTTAAAAACTTCACCATTTTTACAATCATTTGTTGATACTTTTAGTAAGGAAGTTCCTTTTATTGAAAATGATAAAGTAATGCATGATGAAATTGTTAAATCAGATAATTTTATTCAATTTTTAAATATCGAAAGTGAAGAATTATTTGGATAAACATTTAAAGTTTAATAATATTTAAAATCAATGAAACATTCATGACTGAAAATACAATCACACACGAAAATGATTATATGAATGTTCCATATGACCGATATTAATCAATAAGTATAAACATATGAAACAAACCTATACTTTAAACGAACTTCCAAAAATTGCAAAAGAAATAATCTCTACTGCAAAACATAAAGTATTACTTTTTTATGGTGAAATGGGTACAGGTAAAACAACTTTAATCAAAGAAATTGTAAAACAATTGGGAGTAAAAGATGTAGCAAATTCACCTACTTTTGCGTTGGTTAACGAATATCTTTCCCAAAAAGGAGAAACAATTTATCATTTTGATTTTTACAGAATTGAAAAAGAAGAGGAAGTTTTTGATATTGGAATAGAAGAATATTTATACAATAATAACTGGTGTTTTATAGAATGGCCTGAGAAAGTAGAAAATTTATTACCTTTAGAGTCGGTTGAAATTTATTTAACTTTAAACCAAGATTCAACTAGAAATATCCAAATTAATTAAAAAATGGCCAAAATACCTTCACCTTTTAGCAAAGAAGAATTACTTCCAAAACCTGAAATGCTTGAAATAAAAAGGAATAAAGACGAATTATACATAGGCATTCCTAAAGAAACGCATTTCGAGGAAAAAAGAATTTGCCTCACTCCTAGCGCGGTTGAAGCCTTAACTTCAAACGGGCATCGCATAGTTATTGAATCGGGTGCAGGTGATGGTACTAATTATTCTGATAATGAATACTCTGAAGCTGGTGCGAAAATTTCATATAACGCTAATGATGTTTTTGCTTGTAATATCATTTTAAAAATCGAACCGCCATCATTGGATGAAATCAAAATGATGAATCCGCAAAGCGTTCTATTTTCGGCAATGCAACTCAAAACACAAAACAAAAAATATTTTAAAGCATTGGCAAAAAAAAGAATTACTGCTATTGCTTTTGATTATATTCAAGATAAGCATGGCATTTTTCCTTTAGTTAAATCTTTAAGCGAAATAGCAGGCATAGCCTCTATTTTAATTGCCTCAGAACTAATGAACAACCTTAATGAAGGTAATGGTTTACTGCTTGGTAATATTGGAGGTGTACCACCGAGTAAAGTTGTCATTATTGGGGCAGGTACCGTAGGTGAGTTTGCTGCCAGAACTGCTTTAGGATTAGGTGTGAGTGTTGAAGTTTTTGACAATTCACTAACCAAACTAAGGGCTTTACAAAACAAGTTAAAATTCCCTATTGCTACTTCAACCATTCAACCAAAAACCCTATTAAAATCGCTTATAGATTGTGATGTTGCTATTGGTGCCTACCGAGGTAAGGCACGGACTCCAGTTTTTGTAAATGAAAATATGGTAGAGCAAATGAAAGATGGAGCTGTGATTATTGATGTTAGTATTGATAGTGGTGGTTGTTTTGAAACTTCAGAAGTAACAACCCATAGCCATCCAACTTTAATTAAACATGGGGTAATTCATTATTGTGTACCAAATATACCTTCAAGATATTCCAGAACTGCTTCAGTTTCAATTAGTAATATTTTTACACCCTACTTATTAAATATTGGCGAACAAGGTGGTTTAGAAAATGCCGCTCGATTTGATAAAAGTTTGCAAAAAGGAATGTACTTTTATCACGGAATTTTAACCAATAAAACCATTTCAGATTGGTTTAATTTACCTTTAACAGATATTAATTTATTGATCTTTTAAATCTTATTTATGCACGATATGAAAAAGCGCTTCGCGCTTTACGGATTTGGCTTTGCCATAGGTATTGCTTTGGTGTTTTTTTTTCTTGGTGGAAAAAAAGCATCTTGTAACTGGCTACCAAATGATAGAATGTTAAAAATTATTAGAAGTAAGCAGATTAATTATTCTGCCGAAGTCCAAAACCAATTAAGTAGGGCTAATATTGATACTTTAGATATTAATCTCATTTTAGATAACGGAGATATTGATTTTTCAAAAAGTCAAACTAAAAACAATCCCTGTAGAAAATATTTGATCAATGGAATTAAAGAGCAAAAAAACATGACACTTACTGTTAAAATTTGTGACTCTGTAGCAACAATCGAAAATGTGGTTTTGAATTAATTCTATAATCTGTATTAATTAAAAAAAGTTCTTGATTTTATTAATAAAACCAAGAACTTTAAACTTAAAACCAAATATTTAATTCTAATTAATAGGATCTCACATTTCCTGAGCCACTTACTTTTATATCCTCAATTTTAGGATTTCCTTTATACTTTATATCTCCAGATCCTGAAACGCGAGCTTCTAACTCTTTTTTTACTGTTAGATTCATTCCACCAGAACCTGATATTTTTAAACTAGCTTTATCAGAAATAAGTCCGAATGCATCAATATCTCCAGATCCCACAACTGAAGCATCAAATTCATTAGTAGTTCCAGATAAATCTACATCACCTGAACCAGAAACTGATGCGTGTAAATGGTTGGTATCTACTTCTAATTCAATATCACCTGACCCTGATACTGAAACTTCAAAATTATCTGATTTTATCACATCTTTAGAAATAACATCTCCAGATCCAGATAAACCTACTGCATTTATTGATTGATAATATACTGTTACATAAACTCCTTTATTAGTACTAATATTTGTCCCATTTTTCCATTTAATCTTTAGTTTCCCATTGCTTACTTCAGTAATTAAATATGGCAACAAATTATCTTCAATTTTTATATCAATTCTCCCTTCATCACCTTTCTTTAAAGTCACATCAAAAGAACCTGATACTCCAATTTGTTCAAAACTACCAACGTTTCTAGTTTTATTAATAACATTACCACTACCTTTAACTTTACCATATTTTTGCGCGTTGCAATTTGTTAAAAATAAAATCATTACGAATAAACCCGATACTGATTTTAAAAATACATTTTTCATAATTTTATTGATTTGATTAATTATTAAACAATTTTACACTTCCATATTCTGCTGATATCTCGATATTTGAATTTGAGTTTTCATCATTAACATATCCTTCATAATATTTTGAAGATGATTTAACTATCTTTTTAATATAATTTATATTTCCACCATCATAATCAAAACCACCATAGCTTAATTTTGCTGTAAATTTAAAAGATGCATCTGGATCTAATCCAATTTTAACACCGGTATAATCAGAATTTATATAAACACTTTCAAAATCTTTCATTAGCTTGTCAACTCTAATTCCCCCATAATCAGCTGTTACTTTTAATCTTTTAAAAACCGTACCAAATTTCATAGTTAAATAATCACCAGTACCTTCAATTATATTTCCATTATCTACTTCTATTTTACCGTAATCACAAATAAATTTTAAGTCCTCAATATTTTCAATAACTGTCGTTGTATAATCTGCATTTAAATCAATACTTTTTGCTTTTTCTACTGTCAATTTTGAATAATCTGCATTGATACTTCCGCTGTTTATAAATTCAATTACTGAGTTTGAAGTGTAATCAATGTTTATATCATTATTTTCATGATAAAGACTTCCTATTAAAATTTTACCATAGTCACAATTTATTTTAGCTTTTCCTTTTAACTCATTTAAAGAAATTGTACCATAATCATTAATCAAATTTGCATCATTGGTTATTGGCATTTTTACTTTATAGTCAATCTGATAGTTCATATTATTATTTGACCCAAACCAGTTCGATGAAGTTTTTTCAATTACAGTTTTTGCATAAACTTCGCTCCTACTATCTTGAAATTCTACATCAATTTTATCTAATCGCGACATCACTTTATCTTCGCTATTACCGCTTACTGTTATTTTAACCTCAATAACTACTCTATTTTCATTCCAGGAGATAACATCAAGATTACCGTATTTATTACTAATTTTAAGTAATGCATCCGCATTAACACTAAACTCTTTCTTTATCGTTTTACTTTTTTCATATTTTCCTTTTTTAGGATCTGAATTAGCAAACCCAATAAAAGGTATGATCATTAGTAATAGTAAATATTTGCTCATAGTTTTCATAATTTTTTATTTAAATTATTCATTAGACACTTTTTTTTATTATTCTTTATTTTTATATTTTATTCTCTCTAGGACCTAATTCGTTATAGCTTTTAAATTCTTCTAATTGATCCATTAAATTTTGAAGAACTTCTAATCTTTGTTGAAAATTGGAAATCATGGCGTAAATAACTCGTTTATCTTGATTACTTTCTTTCAATTCTAAGGTTAGATTTTGATATGCTTTTTCTAACAATTCAAGTTGTACAAAAGCATCATCAATTATGATTTGATTTTGAGGTGTTTTTTCACTTTCAATTTGCTTGATCTCATTATGTATTGTTGCCAGATAAAAATTTTGAGTTTCTTCCATTTTCGGCGATACATCTGCCAATTCTAACCCATTTTGCATATTTTGATTTCCTAGCCAATATCCAAAAAACAATAATATTGAAGCTGCTACTGCCAGCCAATGCCATTGTGTTTTTACTGTTTTCTTGTTTACTTTGTTTTGCTGATTTAATCTAGCTTCAAATCTTTCAAAATGGCCAATATTTGGTTCAGCAAAATCAAAATTTTTCTCTTTAAATATATCTTCTAATTTATCTTTCATCACTTTTAATTTAATACTATTGAATCTGATAATAACTTTCTTAATTTATTCTTTGCTCTTGAAATGGTTGTTCTACAATTTTCATCGGTAATTTTCATAATTTCAGCTATCTCTTCATTGTCATATCCTTCTATCAAACTTAATGTTAGAGCATTTCTATAATTTTCTTTAAGGTTTCCAATAACATTAATTATTTCTTTTGCTTTTAGTGAAGAATAATCCATTTTATCATCTATATCAATTTCATCGTCTTCATCAGATAATTTACCATCTACCACTTCTAATTTAACTTCTTCTAATCGACTATTCTTTTTTATTTGTGTTAAGCATCTATTTATTACTATTCTTTTTAACCAAGCCCCAAAAGTTACTTCACCTTTAAAAGAATCTAGCTTTGTAAAAGCATTTAAAAATGCTTCCTGCATCACATCTTCCGCTTCAAAACTATCTTTAACAATTCGTATAGCTGTATTGTACATTGCCTTATAATAAAGCTTGTAAATTTCAAACTGTGCAGGTTGGTCACCATTTTTACAAGCTTGTAATAGACTAGTAATATGTTTTTGTTGTTCTTGCAATACTTAACTTCTATTTAAATGACATATCAATTCTTAACATGTTACACTTCCACATTCTTAAAAGTACAATATTTTGTAAAATATTTATTATCAATATTATAATTATTTAAGAATTGATATTTAATAAAACTTTAAGAGTAAAAAAATGTATTGGCATAAGAATTGAATAGTATATTTACGAAAGTTATTATGTTATATTTAAATATCTAATATTTAATAACTTACTATTTAGAACAAAATAGAAATTTAATATAATTACTATTTATAATGTCAAAATGACTTATTAAAGATATGAGCAAAACAAAATTTTTAAATATTGACAACTTGTCACTTCAAAATATATTAGATGAGGATTCGGAATTAATTCCGTTAATGACACCCGAAGATGAAGAGGAAATAAAAAAAGAGGAAGTACCTGAAGAATTATCTATTTTACCTTTACGGAATATGGTATTATTTCCAGGTGTTGTAGTTCCAATTACCGCAGGAAGAGCACAATCAATAAAGTTGATTAAAGAGGCAAATAAAGGAAACAAAACTATTGGTGTTGTTGCACAAAAAAATGAAGCTACTGAAAATCCAACACCCGATGACATTTATCAAATTGGAACGGTTGCCAGAATTTTAAAGATGTTAAAAATGCCTGATGGTAACACCATGGTTGTACTACAAGGTAAAAAACGTTTTAAAATCAACGAAATAGTTCAAGAAAAACCTTATATAAAAGCCAAGGTAAAAGAATTAATTGAAAAAGTACCAAAGAAAAAAGAAAAGGAATTTAATGCTATTATTGATTCGGTTAGAGATATTTCTTTAAGGATAATTAAAGAAAATCCGAATATTCCAACAGAAGCATCTTTTGCAATAAAAAACATTCATAGCGATTCGTTTTTGGTAAACTTTGTTTCTTCAAATTTAAACTTAGATACTGCTGCAAAACAAAAGCTATTAATAATTAATAGTTTAAAAGAAAGAGCTTTAGAAACCTTAAAAAGTATGAATAAAGAATTACAACGCCTTGAGCTAAGTAATGATATTCAATCAAAGGTTCGTGTTGATATGGATCAGCAACAGCGTGAGTATTATCTGCATCAGCAAATGAAAACCATTCAAGAAGAACTTGGTGGAGTTTCACATGATGAAGAAATAGAAGAAATGCGCCAACGTGCGAAAACTAAAAAATGGAGTGAAGAAATTGCTAAAACTTTTGAAAAAGAAATTGGCAGGTTGCAAAGAATGAACCCACAGGTGGCAGAATACTCTGTTCAAATAAATTATTTAGATCTTTTATTAGAATTACCATGGGGAGAATATTCAAAAGATCTTTTTGATCTAAAGAGAGCTCAAAAAATACTGGATAGAGACCATTATGGATTAGAAAAAGTTAAAGAACGAATTATTGAGCATTTAGCTGTTTTAAAATTAAAGGGCGATATGAAATCGCCAATAATTTGTTTATACGGACCTCCGGGAGTTGGTAAAACTTCTTTAGGAAAATCCGTTGCCGAATCATTAGGTAGAAAATATGTGAGAATGTCACTAGGTGGTATGAGAGATGAAGCTGAAATTAGAGGACATAGAAAGACATATATTGGTGCATTACCAGGAAGGATAATTCAAAGTATTAAAAAAGCAGAAACTTCAAATCCGGTTTTTGTATTGGATGAAATTGATAAATTGGGTGCAAGTCACAGTGGTGACCCATCATCTGCGATGCTAGAAGTTCTGGACCCTGAACAAAACATGGATTTTTACGATAATTATTTAGAGGTTGGTTATGATCTTTCAAAAGTAATGTTCATTGCTACGGCAAATAGTTTATCAACTATTCCGTGGGCATTAAGAGACCGTATGGAAATCATAAATGTTAGTGGTTATACCATTGAAGAAAAAGTTGAAATAGCCAAACGACATTTATTGCCAAAATTATTAAAAGAGCACGGATTAAATAAAACCCATTTAAAAGTAGGCAAAACTCAATTAGAAAAAATTGTAACAGGTTACACTAGAGAATCTGGAGTTAGAGGTTTAGAAAAAAAATTAGCCAAAGTAGTGAGGTATGCTGCCAAATCCATTGCAATGGAAGAAGAGTACAACACTAAAATTAGCAATGATGATGTTGAAAGCATTCTTGGTCCATCACATTTAGAAAGAGATAAATATGAAAATAATGAAATAGCTGGAGTTGTAACAGGTCTGGCATGGACAAG
>DAOVTF010000280.1 GCA_030633225.1 Flavobacteriaceae bacterium | reverse complement strand
ATGTAGATGGTTTTAAAAACCATAATCAAATTCTATCAGGTGATGATGATTTATTCATCAACCAAATAGCCACCAAAAAAAATACAGAAATTTGTTATACCAGAAATAGTTTTACTATTTCAGAACCTGAAACAAATTTCAGTAAATGGATTCAGCAAAAAAGAAGGCATATAACAACTTCAAATCATTATAAAATAATACATCAAATATTATTAGGTCTATTTTACATCTCACAACTATTATTCTGGATATTAACCATTTATCTAATTATTTTTAATATCAAACCATTTTTCACATTAGCTATTATACTAATCCGAATGATTATTTGGTATTTAGTAATTAAAAGTTCTGCAAAAAGGTTAAACGAAAAAGATTTAATTAGATACAGTCCATTCTATGAAATTTCAATTATATTTATCCAATTATACATCTTTATATATAATACCATCTCTCCACCAAAACAATGGTAAAATTAAATGAGTGAAAAATTAGACATCCTTTTATTAATTAACCAAGCTAAAAAAGGCAATCAAAAGGCCTTTAATTTATTGCTAAATACATATTGGAAAGATGTTTATCACTTTCAATTTAATAAATGTAAAAATGAAGATGAATCAGAAGATATCACTATCAAAACTTTTGCTAAAGCTTTTGATAAAATAGATACTTTTGATGATAAGTTCCAATTTAAAACTTGGTTATTTACGATATCTGGAAATATTTTTATCGATCATTTAAGAAAGAAAAAAACAGAAACCATTTCTCTAAATAAACATCCTAAAGAAATTCATAAAATTGCTGATGAAGAACCTTCACCTGCTGACAGATTAATTCAAGAGCAAAATTTAGCACAATTAAAAGCATATATCCGACAATTAAAACCACATTATCAAGAGGTTATTAACTTGCGATATTTTCAAGAATTAAGCTATAAAGAAATTGCCAAAGAACTTGATGAACCAATGAACAACATTAAAATTAAACTATTGAGAGCTAAAAAACTACTTGCTGAAATAATTACAAAAAGTTAATTCTTATTGGTCAAAATTTAATATGCAAATGTTAAAATTTAAAAAAAATATTTTCGCATCACTCGGACCTGGTTTACTATTTGCTGGTGCGGCAATTGGAGTTTCTCATTTGGTTCAATCTACAAGAGCTGGTGCCGACTTTGGTTTTGGATTACTTTGGGCTTTATTATTAGTTAATTTATTTAAATATCCTTTTTTTCAATATGGTCCTAGATATGCTACCGCAACTGGTGAAAGTTTAATAGATGGCTACAAAAAATTAGGCAAAAGTGTGTTAGTAATATATTTTGTTCTTACATTTTTAACCATGTTTACAATTCAAGCTGCAGTTACTATTGTAACCGCAGGTTTAGCAAGTAATCTTTTTGGAATTACTCCAAATCTTATAGTATGGAGTATTATTATCACCTTAGTTAGCCTTACATTTTTACTTGTTGGCAAATACAAATTATTAGATAACATGATGAAATTCATCATTCTAACACTTGCAATAAGTTCTATTATTGCAGTTATAATAGCTGTTTATAAAACAAATACCTCTTTTAGCTTTGCTCCTGTTTTTCCAAAAGGAACTGTAGAAATTAGTTTTCTAATTGCATTTTTAGGTTGGATGCCGGCGCCTTTAGATATTTCGGCTTGGCATTCACTCTGGACAATCGAAAAAAATAAAAATACTGAACATTCGATTGATTCAAAAGGCGCTTTGTTTGATTTTAATGTTGGTTATATTGCCACAATATTTTTAGGTATTTGCTTTCTAACATTAGGTGCTTTGGTTATGTTTCAATCAGGTGAAGAAATAAGTACTGGAGCAAATAAATTTTCAAAACAATTAATTAACTTATACACTACAAATTTAGGTAAAGGAGCTGCTGTCTTTATTTCAATTGCGGCTTTTACTACAATGTTTAGTACAACTTTAACAACATTAGATGCTTCTCCAAGAGCAATGGCAAAGAGCAGTGAATTATTATTAGACAAACAATCTAATTCATTTTATGTATTCTGGATCCTTTTATTGGCTGCTGGAACTATCATTATTCTCAACTTTTTTAACACTAGTATGATTACTTTTGTGAAAATCGCGACAATTCTTTCATTTTTAACAGCTCCATTTTATGCAATTGCTAATTTTATACTCATCTCAGGAAAACATACCCCTAAAGAGTTTCATCCATCCAAAATGTTGAAAACACTAAGCGTTTCAGGAATTTTATTCTTAATAGGATTTAGCTTTTGGTATATTTTTAGTCTTTTTTAAACTAAAATTAAGAAAAATATACATTTTTATTTATTTTTCGTACAATAAAAAAATAGTAGTATCTTTGTGCCTAATTTAATTATAAACAATGTTACAAGGTACAGTAAAATTCTTCAATGATTCAAAAGGTTTTGGATTCATCACTGAAGATGATTCAAACAAAGAACATTTCGTTCACATTTCTGGTTTAATTGATGAAGTTAAAGAAGGAGATGCAGTTGAATTCGAATTAAAAGAAGGTAAAAAAGGACTAAACGCAGTAAATGTAAAAGTAATTTAATATTTATTCTTTAACTTTTTTAATGAAATTTAAAACCTATCCTTTTGGATAGGTTTTTTTTTGAATATTTTTTCTCAAACGATTGTTTAAATTGGCAATTAATTATGATAAATATCATTTGAAAAAAAAATATATGTTTTACATTTGGAAATTCTTTTATAATTAAATAAAAAATAAAAATATTTTTTTAAACTGTTGACATTATTCATTTTACATAAATAATTATATATATATGACCAAAAGCCACTCATTCCATATTCCAGTCATGGGATTAGGATTTACTATTGATACACCTTTGAAGGTGGCTCAATATGGTATGGATTCTGTTGTTTCCATTGTTGATGATATTCTTCTTGAAAAGTTAAGAAAAGTTTATTGTGAGAAATTTGAAATACCATATCAAGAAATAACTAACAAAATAGATGATTTTAGAGCAAAAAGAATTACTTCATATTTAAATTTATTAAACAGTATT
>DAOVTF010000201.1 GCA_030633225.1 Flavobacteriaceae bacterium | reverse complement strand
TTTAAGGGCCGTAGGTGCAGAAGTGGTTGTTTGTCCTACTCATGTTGAACCTGATGATCCACGTTCTTACTATTCTGTTTCAAAACGTTTGGCTGAAGAAACTCCAAATTCATGGTATGTAAATCAGTATGATAATTTATCAAATACTGCAGCTCATTATGAAAGTACAGGTCCGGAAATTTGGGAACAAACCGATGGAAAAGTTACCCATTTTGTTGTAGGGGTTGGAACAGGTGGAACAATCTCTGGTGTTGGTAAATATTTAAAAGAGAAAAATCCAGATATTAAAATTTGGGGTATTGATAGCTATGGCTCTGTATTTAAAAAGTATCACGAAACTGGTATTTTTGATCCAAATGAAATTTACTCTTATATAACAGAAGGAATAGGGGAGGATATTTTACCAAAGAATGTAAATTTTGATGTTATCGATGGGTTTGAAAAAGTAACCGATAAAGATGGAGCAGTTTATACTAGAAAGTTAGCTTTAGAAGAAGGAATTTTTGTTGGTAATTCTGCTGGATCTGCTATAAAAGGTTTACTTCAATTAAAAGATAATTTTAAAAAAGATGATGTAGTTGTAGTTTTATTTCACGACCATGGAAGTAGATATGTTGGTAAAATGTTTAATGATGATTGGATGCGTGAAAGAGGTTTTTTAGATGAAAAAGTAAAATATGCTGCAGATTTGATTAAAAACCATATGGATAAACCTTTGGTATCAGCTAAAACTGAAGAATTGGTTTCTCATGCAATTGATAGAATGCGTCATTATAAAATTTCACAACTACCAATTGAAGATAGTACAGGTTTTGTTGGATCTTTAGATGAAAGCGATTTATTTAGATTGTATTTTGAAGATAAAAATATAGCAGATAGACCAATAAAGGAAGTCATGCAAAAACCTTTTCCAATAGTTTATAAAAACGCATCGGTTGAAGAAATTTCAAAATTGATTAATAAGAAAAATCAAGCAGTTTTGGTTGATTTAGGCGATGATAAATTTCATATTATCACCAAACACGATGTAATAAGTATGATTCAATAACAATAATAAGTCAGGTAAGAAAAGATTTGACAACTAATGCATTATTGTTTTTCATTTTTTTGTTTCTTTTTTCATCGATGGAAAAAAGAAAAGATAATGAATTAATATACTTAAAAACAACTGGTTAGATTACGATAATTACTTTTGTATTGGGTACCAATTACGAAGTCTAACTTCAATATTTGGATTTTCTTTATTAACCAAAACCTTAAATGCTTTCGTATCGCTCATATCAGGTTTACCACGATAATGATACGGATAAACAATTTTTGGTTGAAAATCTAAAACAGCATTTGCTGCTTGTTTAATATCCATAGTATAAGGTAAATTCATACAAATAAAAGCTACATCAATATTTTTAAGATTTCTCATTTCGGGTATATCTTCGGTGTCACCCGAAATATAAATATTCTTACCACCCATTGTTAAAATATAACCATTTCCTCTTCCTTTTGGATGCTTTGCATCAGGATCTTCGGGTAAATTATACATCGGTATTGCTTTAATATTTATCCCTAAACGCTTTGTGTTTTTATTGTTGTTTAGAACAAATAAATTTTCATGAAACTCTTCTGGTAACTTGTCTGCAACAGCTTTGGGAACAATAAAAGGAATAGAATTATCAAAATTTAAGTCATTTAATGTATCGATATTTAAGTGATCACCATGAATATCAGTAATTAAAATCATGTCGGGTTTGGCAATGTTTGAAAAAGCTTTTGCTCCTCCATAAGGATCCACATAAATAGTTTTTCCATTAAACTGTATAACTAAAGTACCATGTAAAATAGGCTGAATAATTATTTCTCCATACTCTGTTTCAATTTTATCAGATTCTGGCATTTGAGCAAATATCAAATTAAATATAAAAAATAATAAACTGGAAATTAGATATTTACTTTTCATAATGATTTATTTCGTCTTAATTAAACTAATAATTTTTAAAATATTTTTTGCACCTCATTTTTTAAAAAAGCCAGAGCTGTAGTTGTTGGGCTTTCGGTGTTCATTGTATTTTGAATTAATTGTTCTCTTAACAAATCGTTCGTATCAACACCTTTATTAGCAGCGGTAGTTCTAATCATCTGGATCATTGAATTTTTTGAAGTAACAACCGCATTCCAACAAGCTTCGGTTACATAAATTTGTTGGGCCAAATTATGCTCAAACTCTTGTTCTATATTTTGAATTAGCTTGTCATGATATTTTATAGGGTCGTTGCCGGTAGGTTTAACTCTAATTAAAAGTTTAGCTGGTGAAATTCTCTCTAAAAACAAGGCCAAACGTTCGTAGGCTTGTAATTGAAGAGGTAAGGCAATACTTTGTTTTTCTTTTCTCAATAAAAAGTTTCTTCTGTTTTCTTCATTGCTAGTGTGAAGTTTAAAAAAATATAAGGCTATAACCCCTGTAATAATTGCAGGAATCGTATAAATAAGTATTTCAAAAAATTTGCTTGTTTCCATAATAAGTGATTAAGATTTTGTCAAAATTAGGCTTTATTTTTATTTGTGCAATATTTATTTTTCAAATGTGATAATTATCATAAAAACCATATTTAATTGCTTGTAAATTTGCATATTATTAACTTGTTGGTAAAACAAACATAGGAGTTTTAAAATATTATAATGTTGGGTTTAGTATTTTAAAAAAGTTAAAAATAGATTATATGTTTTGAATTTTTTACCAATTTAAAAATTGACTATTATGCTTAACAAATTAACAAAATTAGTATTTTTATTATTTACCTCGGTTGCCATAGCGCAAACGGGACATTTAATGCAGGGCGTTGGCGCTGTAAACATGTCAATGGGTGGAGCTGCAACGGCACAACCATTAGATATTAGTGGTGCAATGCACTGGAATCCTGCAACGCTTTCAGCCTTTGATGGCACTATTTTAAAATTGGATGTAGGGATGTTTAAGGGAACACCTACTTTGTATTCATCACTTCCAGCTGGTGCAATGTGGCCAGCAGATGCTTTTTTTCCAGGTTCTCAAGCTTCACCTCCAGTTACTGGTGAGACAGAATCTGAACTGGGTTATATGCCTATGCCAGCCTTAGCTTTAGCTTGGGGAAAAGCCGATAGTAAAAGTACTTTTGGTATTTCTGTTTTTGGTGTAAGTGGATTTGGTGTTGATTTTCCAGAGGAAACAAATACACCTATGAATTCTGATGGGTCTCCAAATTCTAACTGGGATCCAAATAATTCAAATCCAATACTTTATCCTCAAAATTTGATGGGCTTTGGTCACTTAGAGTCTTCTTATATGTTGATGCAAGTTGGGTTTACCTGGGCTTATAAATTTACTGATAAGTTTTCTATTGGATTACAACCTACGTTTAATTATGAATCTTTAGAGCTATCTCCTAATCCATTAGCAAATCCTAATGCTTCAGGTTATCCTAAGAGCGATGCTGCAACAGCATTGGGCTATGGTGGACAAATAGGATTATTCTTTGATTCACTAAATGGATTTAAAATAGGTGCTTCTTATAAAACACCTCAATTTATGAGTGAATTTGAATTTGATAGTGAATATTTAAATGGTACAGAAACATCTAACACAAAATTTACTATGGATTACCCTGCTATTTATTCAGTAGGTATTGGTTTTTCAAAAGGAATTGTTGATATTGGCTTAGATTATCGTTATGTAGATTATGCAAGTACTGAAGGTTTTGAGAAAACAGGATGGACACAAACTGCATCTATCCAAGGCTTTGGTTGGGAGAGTATGTCTGTAGTTTCAGCAGGGTTACAGTTAAAAGCAATTAAAATGTTGCCATTGCGTTTTGGGTACACATATAGTTCAAATCCTATAAGTGATGAATTAGCTTTCTATTCAACACCTGCAACAGCAATTATAGCACACGCTTTTCAATTCGGATTTAGTATTTTATTTAGCGATTCTTTTTCTTTTGATGCTGTTTATCATTATGGTATGAGTGATGGAAAAACACAAGGAGAGATGTTTAATCCTCAATTAGTAAGTGCAAATCCTCCTTATGGTGCAATTACTGGTAGTGAAGTTGCTTATGATATGACTACTCAAATGTTCATGGCAGGTCTTCAATTTAAATTTGGAGGAAAAGATACTGATGGTGATGGTGTAAAAGATAAAGAAGATGCTTGTCCGGAAATTCCTGGTATTGAAAAATTTAATGGATGTCCGGATACAGATGGTGATGGTATTCAAGATTCAGCAGATTCTTGTCCAGATGTTGCTGGTTTAGCAGCATTGAACGGTTGCCCAGATAGTGACGGTGATGGTTTCTCTGATAAAGAAGATCTTTGTCCAGAAGTAGCTGGTTTAGAACAATTCAACGGTTGTCCTGATACAGATGGTGATGGTGTAATGGATTCAAAAGATAATTGTCCAAATGAAGCAGGATTGATTGAAAATAGTGGTTGTCCTTTAACTGATGTTGATGGTGATGGTATTGTAGACAAAAAAGATAATTGTCCAAACATTGCTGGTCCAGCAGAAAATAATGGTTGTCCGATTGTAACTGAAGAAGTTCAAAAAGAAATAACTGATTTGGCAAGAGCTATTTATTTTACTACTGGTAAATTTACTTTTACAGATGAAACTAAAGTTAGATT
>DAOVTF010000179.1 GCA_030633225.1 Flavobacteriaceae bacterium | reverse complement strand
ATTGCTTCTTTTTTATTTTCTAAACTAGAAATTTCTTTTTCCAGTTTACCAAATTCCCTTTTTTCTTGATATGATAATCCAGCATTTTCTTTTGCTATTTTTCGAGTATCTTCTTTTATTATAACTTCTTTTGTAGAACTAGAGTTAGAATCTTCATAAGCCCTATAATCTGAATAGTTTCCGGGGAAACCTGATATTTTACCTTCTCCTTCAAAAACAAATAAATGATCCACAACTTTATCCATAAAATATCGATCATGGGATACTACCAATAAATTGCCGAGAAAGTCCAATAAAAACTGCTCTAAAACTTGAAGAGTTACAATATCTAGGTCGTTTGTAGGTTCATCTAAAATCAGGAAGTTCGGATTTTGTATTAAAACTGTACATAAAAACAATCTTTTTAATTCACCTCCCGAAAGTTTTTCAACAAAATCATATTGTTTTTTATTATCGAATAAGAATTTCTCTAACAATTGTCCGGCACTAATTTTTCTTCCTTTTGTCAATGGAATATACTCACCAAATTCTCTAATAACTTCAATAACTTTTTGTCCTTCTTTTATATGTATTCCGCTTTGAGTATAATACCCAAATTTTACGGTTTCTCCAGCAACAACTTTACCTGAATCTACATTTATACCTCCAGTAATAATATTTAAAAAAGTAGACTTTCCTGTTCCATTCTTACCAATAATACCTATTCTCTCGCCTCGTTTAAAAACATAATCAAAATCATTAAAAAGTTGTTTTTCGTCAAAACCTTTAGAAATATGATGCAGTTCAAGAATCTTACTTCCTAATCTTTCCATATTAATTTCTAACTGAACTTGATGATCTAGTCTGCGTTGATGAGCTTTTTCTTTGATGTCATAAAAATCATCAATTCGCGATTTAGATTTAGTAGTTCGTGCTTTTGGCTGTCTACGCATCCAATCTAACTCTTTTTTAAATAGATTCTTAGCTTTGCCAATAGTTACTTGTTCTAAAGCAATTCGTTCTTCTTTCTTTTGTAAAAAATAAGAATAGTTTCCTTTATATCGGTATAATTTTCCATGGTCTAATTCAATAATATCATTACAAACTCTTTCCAAAAAATAACGATCATGAGTAACCATAAAAAGTGTTACTTTTTCTTTAATCAGATATTTTTCTAACCATTCTATCATTTCTAAATCTAAATGATTGGTTGGCTCATCCAAAATAAATAAATCGGGTTTATTAATTAAAATCAATGCTAAGGATAATCGTTTTTTTTGCCCTCCGGAAAGTTCACTTACTTTTTTTTCGAGTTCTTCCAGTTTTAATTTATAAAGAATTTGTTTGTATTGCGTTTCAAAATCCCAGGCATGATTTTGCTCCATTAAATCAAATGCTTTTTGATAAGCATCTGCATCATTTGGATTTTTTAAAGCATTTTCATATTGTTCAATTACTTTTAAGGTCTCATTATCTGAATTAAAAATGGTTTGCTCAATAGTTAAGTTTTCATTTAACTCATCTTTTTGCGATAAATAAGCAATTTTTAGACCTTTTCGAATAACAATCTGACCACTATCAGGAACATCTACACCGGCGATAATATTTAAAAGTGTTGTCTTTCCGGCGCCATTTTTAGCAACAAAAGCTATTTTTTGATCTTTGTTTATACCAAACGAGATGTTTTCAATTAAGACTTTATCTCCATAAGATTTAACTATATTTTCAACTGAAATTAGATTCACAAGCTTGTTTTTTGCAAAGAAAGGAATATTAAAGCGAAATGGAATAAGAAATACTAAAACTTAAACATCATAAAAAAACCCACCCGCTGACTTTTCTCAAAATGAAAATAGTCAGCGGGTGAGTATATAGATTGGTCTTTATTAATTACTAACTACCCCTTAAATTCATAATCAAATTCCTTTTGGTACTTATCCCATTGTTCTTGGTTGGATATTTCTTTATGACCATTATTTAAAAATAATTTTAAATATAATTCTAACTGTGGAGGTGTTTTATAACCTGGTAAAGGCACTAATGTATCTCCGTTTTCATCAAAAAACACTATAGTAGGGTATGCTGTTATTTGTAAAGCTTGTGCTAATTGATGTTGGGCATTTCTGCTATTAGATTTTGAAGAATCATAACTTGGATTAGAAAAATTCTGACTTTTATAGTTAATATCCTCGTTTCCTTCGGCATTAAACTTTACAGCATAATAATTATCATTAACATACTTTACTACATCTGGATTTTGAAAAGTGTTTTTGTCTAACATTTTACAAGGTCCACACCAGTTTGTATATGCGTCCATCATAATCTTTTTTGGGGTTTTCGCTTGAGCATTAAGCGCTTCATCCATGGTCATCCAATTAATTTCTTTGTCTTGAGCCTTTATTGTAAGGTTTAGTGCAAAAACAGCAATAAACAATAATATTATTTTCTTCATTTTCTAAATATTAATTAGTTTGGTTGCAAAACTAGTATTGAATTTACAAAAATAACGTTTATTTTATGTTAAAAGTATTTTAATGTAATTGTTGTTGCTTTTCAGTCTTCAATTCACAGTCAAGCATTTGACTTATTATAAATAATTTATTTAATAAGACATTCTAATATTTACACACAGAAAACTATAGAATGATATTTACTTATCAATACCATGCATCATCCGTTTAATGGGTTTATTAAGACTTAACATTACTAATCCTGCAACAAAAGGAATAATAGTAAAAATCAGGAAGAATCCTGAAAAACCAACATTTTTAGCTATTCCATCAGAATATTCTGCCATAATTGAAGCTAATTTACCAGCTAAACCGGTAAACACATACCAAATTCCAAATAAGAAACCAAGCATTCGTGCTGGTGCTAATTTACTTACGTAGGATAATCCTACAGGTGAAATTGCCAACTCTCCCATAGTATGTAAAAAATAAGCCAGTATTAACCATATCATGCTCACAGCTGCTGTTTCAGCACCTGGTGGAATACTTGATGCTCCTATCGCTAATACACCAAATCCTGCCGCTAATAAAGTTAAACCTCCAAAAAATTTCTGAGGTCCTGAAAATTTATACTTTTCCCAAAATTTTGAATAAAGAGGTGCTAAAGAAATAATAAATACTGGATTAAGTATTTGAAACCAGGATGTATCTACTAGCGCAGAATTACCCGTTAATTTATCATAGACTCTGTAGATAACCAAAATCCAAATAATTGTAAAACTTATAGAAGTAAATAGAATAGTTAAAGGATATTTTTTAATAATTGCTTTCCCTAATTTATAAATAACCCATGTTAAAACTAACATAGGGGCAATTGATAGGATAAAATCAATAATCTTATAGAATAACCCCCAATTACCAACCAAAGTTCTATTGGTGTAATCTTTAGCAAAGATATTCATAGTGGTGCCAGCCTGTTCAAAACTAGCCCAAAAGAAAATCACAAAAAAAGCAATGATAAACACTACCTTTAAACGATCTTTTTCTACGGTTTCAAAACGTTGCAATCGAGAAATTCCTAAGGTGATAAAAAATACTAGAGACAACAAGAAAAAGAAGGTTGACATATCTACAGATATTAAAGATCCAAATGCGTCAAACGAAAACAAGTTTTCTGTTAAAAAATGTTTTCCTCTTGTAACTACGGAGTATAAACCATCAATTATCCATGATATGGCGAAAAAACCTCCAATACTTGCAATGGTCAAATCTATTTTTGTAAAAGGAACATCTTGTTCTTTTTCTTCTTTTGTTAAATTCTCTTCTTTAGGTTTTGGTTCTGAGGCTGCTTTGCCAAAAACTTCTCTTGCATAATAAAACTGTAATAATCCAAAAAGCATAAAAATACCTGCTAAACCAAATCCCCATGTCCAGCTAAAGGTTTCTCCTATCCATCCAACTAAAAGTGTACCGATAAAAGCTCCTGAATTTACTCCCATATAAAAGATGGTGTAAGCGCCATCTTTTTTTTTGCTTTGTGGTGAATACATTTTTCCTACAATTGATGACATATTTGGTTTAAATAAACCTGTGCCTAGTATAATTAAGAATAAGCCTAGGTAAAAAACAAATTTTAGATCTACACCAATTTGTAAATCAGATACAGCCATAGAAGCATGTCCAAGAGTAATGATTGCTGCACCAATAATAACAGTTTTTACATGACCCCATTTATTATCAGCCAACCAACCACCAAGTAACGGCATAAAATAAACCAGCATTACATACCATCCATAAAGTGCATATGCTTCGCTTCTGCTCCATCCCCAACCATCATCACTAATTTTTGCAACTAAAAATAAAATCAATAAGGCACGCATTCCATAATAAGAAAAACGTTCCCACATTTCGGTAAAGAAAAGTACAAATAGACCTATGGGGTGCCCTAATATTTGTTGTTGGCTACTTTCCTGTGCGTAATCTGACATAGTATTGTTTTAGAATTTAGGAATTAACAATTTGTTTCTCTTTTGGCCTTACAACTAATCTATCATATATAAACAATGCTAAAATAGTTACAACCCCAATTCCAACAATTACATACCAAATTTTGTTAGGTTGATAGGTGTTCCAAATCATTTGAGTCATTTCATTCTGAGTCATACTTAACTTTTCTGATGCTAAAGCAAAATAATCGTTTTTTGTGAATTCTTTATTTATTACCGGCATATCTATTGCTCTATTACTCATTTCCGCCTGTAACAAACTGAGTTTATCAGACCATGCCTGGTATAAATTTCCAGAAACAAAAGTTGTTAAAAAGTTTCCTGCGGCAACAGGTAAAAAGTAGGTGCCTTGGTATAATGCTTCTTTCCCTTTTGGGGAAATAATTGCAATAAATGAAGAAAAAGTAGGATTTGTCATCATTTCACCAATAGCAAAAATTACGATACCTACAATTGTATAAAGTCCATTACCAGTATAAAAAGTAATACCAATACCTATT
>DAOVTF010000209.1 GCA_030633225.1 Flavobacteriaceae bacterium | reverse complement strand
TATGAGCAATTTGCAAAAAGCATTATTTAAGCAGCAAAAGAAAAATAAAACCGCTCCATTTTATGATTTAGATTCTAAGCAAATAGATAGAACTATGTTGTTGGCGATGAAACGAAGTGACAGATGGCGAAAAATGAAAAAAAGTGGAGTTTCTGAGAAAGAAATTTTAGCCTCATTTCATAAAGAATTAGAAATGAAATTATTTTCCTGGAGAGGTACTATTGATACTTTAATGACTCCTTATGATTCTATCAAATACAATAAATTTATATTGCAATCGGGCTTATTATCAACTGATCCTCAAACCGGACATGTAAAAGCATGGGTTGGCGGAATTAATTATAAATATTTTCAATACGATCATGTTAAGCAAGGTAAACGCCAAGTGGGATCAACATTTAAACCTTTTGTTTACGCCACTGCTATTAGTCAATTAGGACTGTCTCCTTGTGATGAATTTCCAAACACTCCTTATACAATTCCTAAAGGAAAGTATGAATTACCTGAAGATTGGACTCCCAGGAATTCAGGTGGAGAAAAAGCATACGGCGGAATGAAAACTTTGAAAAATGCTTTAGCAAATTCTATTAATGTGATTTCTGCGAATTTAATTGATCAAGCTACGCCCCAAAATGTAGTAAAAATGGCAAAAAATTTAGGAATTGAATCAGATATACCTGCAGTACCATCAATTGCTCTAGGCACTATTGACCTTAGTTTATATGAAATGATAGGTGCTTTGAACACATTTGCCAACAAAGGAATGTATGTAAAACCTATGATGATATTACGAATTGAGGATAAAAATGGTACTATTTTACAAGAATTTACTCCTAAAACTAAAGAAGTTCTAAGTGAAGAAATTGCTTATACTACAATTAATTTAATGGAGGGTGTAACCAGATTTGGATCTGGAGTGCGTTTACGTACTTCTGGAGGAAAATACCCTGATAATGTTGTTACTGGCTATCCATATAAATTTAAAAATCCAATTGCCGGTAAAACCGGTACAACTCAAAATCAATCAGATGGATGGTTTATGGGAATAGTTCCAAATCTTTCAACAGGAGTTTGGGTTGGAGCCGAAGATCGCGCAGTACATTTTACTGATCTAGGAAGAGGTCAAGGGGCTTCAATGGCATTACCAATTTGGGCTCTATACATGCAAAAGTGTTATAAAGATACAGATCTGGAAATTAGTTTAGAAGAATTTGAAAAGCCTGAAAACTTATCTATAGTTTTAGATTGTAGTAATAAAAAAGAAGATGATAATAAATCTCCAAATCTTAACGATGAAATAGATTTTTAAAATGATCGTAAAAGCTTCATGGAAACCAAGCGATAAAATCGTAAAGAATAGCAACATATATAAAATGATGCTAAAAAATGGTTTGAAAAACTATGATGATCTTTGGAATTGGTCTGTTGAAAATAAAACTGCTTTTTGGTCACAAACCGTTGATAACTTAAATATAAAACTTCATAAAAACTATTCTAAAATTGTTGATGTTTCTCAAGGTGTTGAACAGGCTCAATGGTTAAAAGGAGCCAAATTAAATATTGTTGATTCTTGTTTTCAAAGTACAGATGATGCAATTGCATTAATTTTTCAAAAAGAAAATGGAAATATCGAAAAGTTTTCTCAAAAACAATTAGAACATTTAGTCAATAAAATTGCTAATAGTTTAAGGCATATAGGCATTAAAAAAGGTGATTATATTGCTATTGACATGCCAATGACTTTAGAAGCGGTTGCTATTTATTTTGCCGGAATAAAAGCTGGTAATCCTATAGTTACTATTGCAGACAGTTTTACTTCTAATGAAATAGATATTAGATTAAAAATTACCAATCCAAAAATTATTTTCACTCAAGATGTTCTAGAACGAGCTGGGAAAACTCTACCGCTTTATAAAAAAATTGTTGAAGCTAACGCTCCAAAATCAATTGTAATTAAAGTAAGTGATAAAAATATTTCTTTAAGAAATAATGATCTTTATTTTCATGATTTTTTAATTGATGATTCTCACTTTGAATCTGTAATTCAAGATCCTGATGACATCATTACTGTTTTATTTTCGTCGGGGACAACGGGTAAACCAAAAGCAATTCCTTGGACACATACAACACCCATTAAAAGTTCATCAGATGGCTACTATCATCATAATATTCAAAAAGATGATGTGGTTTGCTGGCCAACAAATCTAGGTTGGATGATGGGACCATGGTTAGTTTTTGCAGCATTGCTCAATAAAGCAACTATTGCGTTGTATTATGGCGCTCCAATGGGAGAAGAATTTGGTGCTTTTGTTCAAAATGCAAAAGTAACTATGTTAGGTGTAGTTCCGAGTATTGTCAGAAACTGGAAAAATAGTACTTGCATGGAAAGTTTTGACTGGAATTCAATAAAATGCTTTAGTTCAACAGGCGAGGCTTCAAACCCAGAAGAAATGCAATATTTAATGCAATTAGGTAACAATAAACCTGTTATTGAATATTGTGGCGGAACCGAAATTGGTGGAGGCTATGTGACAAGTACTATGGTTCAACCAAATATTGCAAGTACTTTTAGCACACAAGCCCTTGGCGGAGAATTTGTTCTATTAAATGAAAATAATGACTTGACAAATAAAGGAGAGATGTTTTTAATTCCACCAATAATGGGATTGTCGAATAGTTTATTAAATAGAGATCATTATGAAGTTTATTATAAAAATATTCCTAAATATAAAGGGAAGATTTTGCGAAAACATGGTGATGAATTAGAACAGCTAACAAACGGGTATTATCGGGCCCAAGGGAGAGCTGATGATGCAATGAATTTAGGTGGAATAAAAGTAAGTTCTATACAAATTGAAGAAGTAATTAATCAATTAGAATTTATAAAAGAATCTGCTGCAATTGCAGTTTCTCCAAAATCTGGAGGGCCTAGTAAATTAGTAATTTACTACCTTGAAAGTGATAAGAATTTTAGTTCTATTGAAAGACTTCAAAAAGCAAAAACTATAATTAGAAATCAATTAAATCCATTATTTAAAATTAGTGATTTAGTTAAAATCGAATCATTACCTAGAACAGCTTCTGGTAAAGTTATGAGAAGGAGTTTAAGGGACAATTATAATAAATAATTAAAATGAAAATAATATCATATAATGTAAACGGTATACGTGCCGCAATAAAAAAAGGGTTTTTAGACTGGCTTCAAGCTGCCAATCCTGATGTAATTTGTATACAAGAAACAAAAGCACATAAAGAACAACTTGATCTAAATCAGTTTGAATTAGCAGGTTATCCGTTTCATTATTGGTTCTCTGCTCAAAAAAAAGGTTATAGTAGTGTAGCCGTTTTTTCAAAAACCAAACCAAACCATGTGGAATACGGTACCGGAATCGAAACAATGGATTTTGAAGGTAGAAACCTTCGTTTAGATTTTGATAAATTCTCTGTAATGAGTTTGTATTTACCATCGGGGACAAATAATGCCAGGCTGGATTTTAAATTGAATTATATGGATGAATTTCAAGTTTACATCAATAATCTAAAAAAAGAAATCCCAAATTTGTTGATCTGTGGTGATTATAATATCTGTCATACGGAAATTGATATTCACAATCCAAAACAAAATAAAAATACTTCTGGGTTTTTACCTGTAGAGCGAGAATGGATTGATAATTTTATGGAAAGTGGCTTTATAGATACCTTTAGGTTTTTTAACAAAGAACCTCATAATTACAGTTGGTGGAGTTATAGAGCTAATTCAAGAAATAATAATAAAGGTTGGAGAATTGACTATTGTTTGGCGAGTGAGCCTATGCAAAAGTTACTAAAAAGAGCTTTTATTTTACCAGAAGCAAAGCACAGTGATCACTGTCCTGTTGGTGTGGAAATTGAGTTGTAAGTAAAAATTTAACTTTCTGAAATTAAATTTCTTCGCTGTTTTTTTATCCTTTTTTATTCGCCAGTTGACCACAAGCTGCGTCGATATCTTTACCTCTACTACGACGAACATTTACGATGATATTATTCCGTTCCAGTTCTCGTACATAGTAATCAATGGCCTTGGCGTCGGCTTGTTGAAAACCATCTTCTTCAATAGCATTATATTCAATAAGATTAACTTTTGACGGAACTTTTTTGCAAAATTCAACTAATGCTTCAATATCTTTTTTCTTATCATTAATACCTTTCCAAACTACATATTCAAAAGTGATACGATTATTAGTTTTGGAATACCAATATTGTAAAGAATCTAATAATTCAGTCAAATTAGAGGTTTCATTAATTGGCATCATTTTAGAACGAACCTCATCAATTGCTGAATGCAATGAAACAGCAAGGTTAAATTTTACTTCATCATCAGCTAATTTTT
>DAOVTF010000227.1 GCA_030633225.1 Flavobacteriaceae bacterium | reverse complement strand
ACAAAATATTGTAAAACTGAGGCAATCAGAAACAAACGAAAAGAGGCTATTAAAATTCTAGAAATCAAGAAGAAAAAAGCTCCTGTTTTATGACTTGTTTTACCAAAGCGTTGTTTTAAATATTCATAAATTGAAGTGAGATTTAATTTGTAGTACAATGGAATTAAAACTATGGCAATAATCACATACCCCAAAAAATAACCAAAAACAATTTGTAAATAACTAAACTGGGTGCTTTGTACCCACCCCGGAACGGATATAAATGTGACTCCCGAAAGGGAAGCACCAATCATTCCAAAAGAAACCACATACCAAGGTGATTTTTTGTTGGCATTAAAAAATGTTGTGTTGCTATCATCCTTTCCTGTAAAGTAAGAAATGCCTATTAAAAATAAAAAATAGGCAATAATTATACTTGCTAGTAAAAATGGAGACATGGTTATAAATTATTGAACAAATAAATGAAAAAAATATTTAAAGCATATGTAAAAATAATATATTTGAACTCAAATTAATTTTAATGAGTACTTCCAATAGAATTCTATCTGTTGATATTTTTAGAGGGTTAACAATCGCAGCTATGATCTTAGTAAATAACCCTGGAACATGGAGCGCTATTTATGATCCTTTAGAGCATGCAGAATGGCATGGTATGACTCCAACAGATTTGATCTTTCCTTTCTTTTTATTTATTGTAGGTATGTCAATTACCTTTGCATATACTAAAAAGAAAGAAGCTGGAATCAATGCGGATGTTTATAAAAAAATAATTTCCAGATCATCAAAACTTTATTTTCTTGGTTTTTTTCTTGCGGGTTTTACTTTAACTTTTCCTTATTTTAAAGATCTTTCAGAAATAAGACTTCCGGGAGTTTTACAACGAATAGGAGTAGTTTTTTTTATAGCTTCTTTGTTGTTTTTACATTTTAACTGGAAAGTTCTTTTTGGAATATTTATAACCATATTGATAGGATATTGGTTGGTGATGACTCAAATTCCAATAAACGGTGAATTAGCATTGCTCACTAAAGAATCTAATTTAGCTTCGGTAGTAGATTTAAAAACATTAACAGTTGACCATATGTGGAAAGAGCTTTATGACCCTGAAGGAATTTTGAGTACGATTCCAGCAATTGCAACTACAATTTTTGGAATGTTTCTAGGAATGATATTGTTGAATAAAAACAGATCAAAACAAGAAAAATTAAAATATTTTATAATTATTGGAATTGTGTCTTTGATTATTGGAAATATCTGGAGTACTATTTTTCCATTGAATAAAGCATTATGGACAAGTAGTTTTGTTTTAGTTACCGGTGGTTGGGCAAGTTTAATTTTTGCTGTGATTTATTATATTGCTGATATTTTAGGGCATTCTGATTGGGGTAAACCAGCAATCATTTTTGGTTCAAATGCCATTACTGTTTTCTTTTTATCAAGTTTTATGGCAAAAACATTTGCATGGGCAAGATTTGATGATGGACAATCCGTGCACGGATATTTATATGAAGCTTTATCGTCCGTTATTACAAATCCTGAATTTAGTTCCTTGCTTTATGCGATAATTGTTATTACCTTCTATTTTTTTATTGCTCTTATATTATACAAAAAGAAAATTTTTATAAAGGTATAGTAAGTCTGAAGTGTATAGACAGATTTGTAAATATCAGATTGAATAAATCGAAAATAAAATTTATATTTAAACCATGAATTTTTCTTCAAAACTTTTGGAAAATGCAGTAAACGAAGTGTCACAATTACCTGGTATTGGTAAGCGAACTGCATTGCGATTGGTATTACATTTATTAAAACAACCAAAAGATCAAACTTCATATTTAGCTGCTGCTTTACAAAGTTTTAGAAATGATATAAAAACTTGTAAAAACTGCCATAATATATCTGATGTTGAGCTATGTGAGATATGCTCAAACCCAAGAAGAAATCCTGAAATAATTTGCGTTGTTGAAGATATTAGAGATGTAATGGCAATAGAGAACACAGCTCAGTTTAAAGGTTTATATCATGTTTTAGGAGGTAAAATATCTCCAATCGAAGGAGTAGGGCCACATAACTTAACTATTGAAAGTTTGGTAGCTAAAGTAAAAAACGAAGAAGTAAAAGAAATTATTTTTGCATTGAGTTCTACTATGGAAGGAGATACAACCAATTTTTATATTTATCGCCAGTTGCAAGATTTTGATGTTAATTTAACAACTATTGCAAGAGGAATTTCGGTTGGAGATGAAATTGAATATGCTGATGAAGTTACCCTAGGTAGAAGTATTATAAATCGAGTACCTTTTGAAAACAGCTTAAAAAGTTAATTTTGTGTAACATTATGAAGAGTTCCTCTTGGATAAACATCAAAATGAATTAGGGCAAGCAGTTTAGTCTATTAAATTATTGACCTCCATTTCATAGTCATATTGTAGATCTTCATGAAGTGTGATTATTTTCTTTTGAATCGATTCGATTAAATTATTAAATAAATTTTGGAGCCTTTTATTGTGTTTAATACTTGGTCTAAAATCTTTCATTTTGGCACAAAAATAGAGTAGTAGATCTACTTCTGTTTCTTTGTTTTTTGAGTATCGAATATACTTCCTGGTATTCTTTAATATTGTTCTAATACTTTTTCTTGTGAAATAGGGACTTTTAGTGTTTACTCTTTCAAATTGCTCGTCAATTTCTTCTTTTACACTATTTATATAACCCTCTTCATAAGATGCTTCGAACAACAAATAAGTAAGTAATTCTTTATTCTCTTTTTTAAACCTTGTTAACCGCAAACAAAGATCCATCACTTCTTTTGGTGAACGATGGTTCAATTCTTGTTTGAGTTCTTTTATGGTTACAGCCTTCATGATTTTATATGTATAGTATTAAAGTTTAATTGTTTAAGATTTTTAATCAAAATAGAATGAAAGAAAATTTATTTATTAAATAATTTCATTTTTTGCCTGTCCCATTCTTCTCCTTCAAAAGTCATATAATTTTTTTGAATGTCAATTCTTTTAAACCCTATTTTTTCATAAAGAGCAATGGCATTTTTGTTGAAGGTAAATACAGTTAGATAGATCTCAGCATTCTCCATATTCTCATTAACAAATCGAATCAATTTTTGTAGCATTTTTTTGCCATATCCTTTTCCTCTTTTTTCTTTTGGAATAAGTAAACGAGAAAGTATTGTTTCATTTCCGTTTATATCAATTTCAGCATGTCCAATGATTTCTATTTCACTTCCAATAGTTTCCACTAATTTAAAAGCTAGAGTTTTATCTGGAGTTAAATTGATAAAATAGCCATTTAAGGCACTTTCAGTTAAGGGGTAATTAAATTTGTCTGATGCCCAGATAATATTTAATCGAAAAGAATCTACCCATTTAATAAGTCTTTTTATATCCTTATCAGGATTAAATTTTGTCAGTTTTACCAAATTCAGATTTATTTCTTATAGTTAAAAATGTGAAAAAAAATATATTTTTTTATTTATTTAATACTGCATTTTCTTCTTCAGTTAAAATTCTTGAATGAATAATAAATCTAAATCCAAGAGGAATTTCAAGAGAAAAGCTTGAACCACGGCCTTCTGTAATATCAACGGTTAAATGTGTGTGTTTCCAATATTCAAATTGATCTTGGTTCATATAATAATTTACCCCTTCTAATTGTCCCAATAAAATATCACTATCATCTAAATACATATCTCCCTCTTCAAATATCATTGGTGCTGATCCATCACAACAACCACCACTTTGATGAAAAATTAATTCACCGTGTTTTTCTTTTAATTGTTTTAAAAGGTCTTTTGCCTTCTTTGTAATTGTGACTCTTTGCACCTCCATAATTAATATATTTATAGAGGTGACTATAGCCACCTCTATTTTTTAATAAATTAAATCTTTTTAAAAGAATACTAATTTATTCTTGTCATTAGAAATTAGCATATTCTTAGTTTGGCGATAATGATTCATCATCATTAAATGATTTTCTCTCCCGAATCCTGATTTTTT
>DAOVTF010000203.1 GCA_030633225.1 Flavobacteriaceae bacterium | reverse complement strand
TTTATTAGGGCCAAGATTTATAGAAATTAATAATCTACAAGGATTAGAAGGAGATCCTACGTATATTACAGCAGGTATCGTATATAATAAAGGGCCTTTATTTATTTCGGGAATATTTGTAAATCAGGAAAACGGTGATTTTATAAATACCATTGACCCTGTTCAAGAAGAAATAGCCTCGGTAGTTTATCACGGTAAAGGTTATGAATTGGTTGCCTCTTATATTTTATTAGATAATAAGTTAAAACTTCTAGCAGGATATAATTACAAAAAACCAGAATCAGATAGTGAATTATTGCCTGATGGTTTTAGAAAACGACTTTATCTTGTAGGCGCACAATATCGTTTTCTTAAATTTGCATCTGTCTATTCTGAATACAAATTTGAAGATAGTATCAACGGATTAGGATTTACACCTGAAAATGTTTTTATTTTAGGGTTGAGAATTGATTTTGACAGAACTTGGAGTAGAAATGTGAATTTGAAAAATTAATTCAAATTATTTCATATCTAAAACAAGATTTTGTTTATTAATTAAGTTATATTTTGATAATAATATCTTCCATTCATTACTTTCTGTAAACTTTAATATCTTTTTAGAAAATTCATTTTTTTTCTTTATATCTAAACTATTAGAAAAACCCATGGCATATAAGGATTGATTAAATGAAATATCTAAGATTTCAAAATCTTGATATTCTTCTTTATTTGCAATTGCAAATCGTATTAAAGGCTCATCATGAGAAATTGCCTGAACTTCTTCATCTTTTAACCCCTGCAATAATTCATCAAAAGTATGGTAAGATTTTATATTATAATTATCAATCAGTCTATTTTCGGTTGCAGAGTTTTTAACTGTACCAATTTTAATTTTTTTAAAGGTGGAGAAATCACCATTACTCATTCCTAATTTTTCAACAGTGAGTGAAGAAGTAATCCCAGCAGTAATACTTGAAATTAAAATGATTGCTGTGAACATCCAAATAAATCCAATAATTCTACCTCCAACAGTTTTTGGCGTTTTATCACCATAACCTACAGTTGTCATAGTTACTGCAGACCACCAAAGACCATTCCAAAAACCATTTACGCCTTTACCAAACTCTTCATTTTTCTTTCGTTCAAATATCCATACTAAAAAACCAAAAATGGATAAAACTAATATTAAAGAACCTAGTACTTTTAATAATTTTATAATGGAAATTGAGGAAAAAATCCTCTTTAATTTATTCAAGCCTGATATTTCTTTAACTACTCCTGTTGAATTAGATACATAATAAGGTGTTGAAAAGTCAAACTTTTTATTTCTGCTACTTGTAATTGTTAGTGGTGATAATCCTATATCAATAGTACCATTTGATAACCCTATTAATAAGCTATCTAATGCAAAGTTTTCAAATTTATAAAAAGTTGGGTCATTGGCCGTTATATTTTTCCACATTTTATAATTTATACCATCTAGTTTGCCATTTTTCTCATAAATAAAAGGTGCATTGATATTATAACCAACAATTAAAGTATCTTTAACTATTACGTTACTTTCCTGTTGGCCTTGTATAAAATGTAATCCTAAAAATAAAAAAATAAGAAATAAATTCTTTGTTTTCATGTGTAAATTAATTAGTAAAAAATAAAAAGTGTTATTAAGTAAATGGAAAATAATAGAATTGGCCAATAACTAATTTTAAAAATCAAGTTATGTTTATATTCTAAAATAGGATAATCATTGGTTTTTAAATATAGTAAAACTGATGTTGACATAATTGCTAACATAAAATACATCACAAAATAAAAGGTTTCTAAATAGATTAACCCCGGAGTTTGAATATTATTTCTTAATTGTATATGAGAAAGCAATAAAACAAAAAAGAATCCACCTGCTGCCTGAATAATATTTAATGCACCCCCCTCTTTTACTTCGCCTTCTCTTTTATCAACAGTAAAAGGTAACAAAAATATCATTATTGCAATTATAAAAATCGGAATTATATTAGAAATGATTGAACTAATAATCACATTTTTAATAAAAACATTAAAGTGTAATACTGCTGTTTCTTTTAGGCCTGTATTTTTTTTATTTCCTAAATTAGAATAAAAATTATGCTCATGAAATGAAAAATAAGATTCTAATACTACTGAATTAGGCATGTAAATATCATTACTAATTCCAGGAATAAAAGAAGATTCTATAAATTCATAGGATTGAATATCAGGAATTAAAACCACATTATCTTGAATATGCGGATAAGTTATTTGAAGATCCAATTTCTTATAATTAAGAGGGTATTTTAAATAATCAAAATCAAACTGAATGGTTGCATTAAAGTCATAACTATATAGCCAATAATCATCTATATGCTCTTTTCCCATAGGTCTTATTCTTACTGATATTCCTGTAGCTGATGCTTGAGGGAAAACAAAAGTAGATTCATTTCTCAATACAAAGTCATCAGGTATTTTTTGCCATATTTTTCCAATTATGGCAGCGTCATAGGCGTTTTTAAAATCAATATCATATATAAATACTCCTGTAGGAATTTCAACTAAATCTAAAGAAGGATCAATTTGTTGAAGTTTATCATTTCTGTCTTTAAGATAATTTTCAATGGTTACATTACTTAATATTTTTGGTTGTACATGCCGATCATTAAAAAGAGTTTTATCTATATTAATATACCATAAAAAAAATATATTTAGAAATAAAATCAAACCCAAAGAAAATGAAAATAACCAAAGATTTCTAGAATTACCATTCCAAATCTTTAACAAAAGAATAAATAAAGTAATTAAGAGTAATGATAAATATATGGATATTTGAATTAATTTATTTTTGATTTGGTCATTTGAAGATTGTTTTAGGTCAAGTACTGGAATTACGACTGTTAATACCCATTTATTATGAAGTTCAATAAAAAAATATTCAGCATCCTCCTTTGCAATAGCGCTAAATGCAGTAAAATTTCCTTCACTTTTTTCTAATAAAATATTAAATTCGGGTCTTTTTTTTAATATTTCTTTTGCAATCTCAGGTTTCGTAAGGAGATCTGTTCTAGGATGAGAAATTACATATTGATCTTTATTGGTAATAAAAGCAAACCCTGTTTTCCCTAAAGTAATATCATGCAGAAATGAAGCTATGTAAGATGCAGATAACGTAAAAGAAACCATCCCGGCAATTCTTTTATTTCCTGATTCATCCTTTTCATAAAAAGGCACACCATAATCTATAACCAACTCTTGCGCTACTTGCCCAATAAATGGGTTACTCCAAACAGTTGCTTTTTTTTCAATTACTTTGGTGTACCATTGTGAGGTTTTTAATGAATTATCAGTATAATCATAAGAATTTTCAATATACTTGAAGTCTTTGGTCTTTTTAGAATAATATGGAGCGTATAACTGTTTTACAGAATCATTGTCATATTTTGGTTCAAAAGCCACAGTAATACCAAGACAAAAATCATTTTCAATGGCTGTTTGTTTGATTATTTTTTCTATCTGTACTTTTGAATATTTCTTTTCAGATAATTTTTCTGCCAGATCATAAGTTATGTTCTGAATCGTATCAATAACATTATTTAAAATATCTTTGGTTTCATTCCTTTTACTATTGCCAAATACAAAAGCTTCGTTATCAATATTTTCTCTATATTGATAATAATCAAAAACGGTATATGCTAATAAAAGAGAGAATATTATTAGAAAAATCGTATAGAATTTAGAATTTTTAAACATGTTTAAATAATTTGATATCTAGGGTTTTAAGTTGTTTTATTTTTTGAAATAATTGTAACTTGTTACACCGATTAATTTTGCAAAAATATCATATAATTTATTTACTATAAAATTATTGCTTATTTTTTTTTAAATAGGGCATAATTGGGCAATTTTATCGTTATTAAAAGATAAAATTCTTTACCAAAACTATTCACCTGATGATTTTTATTTTAAAACCCAAATGCATGAGTGTTTGATTAATAACCGGTATAAAAAAGTCAAGCCCTAACCCTGACTAGTTATTTTGTTGTAGATGACAAAGTACTAATTAATCATTAAAGAATTGGATTTAGATTAATTGCTTATTTAAATGATTTTCGTAATTTGTCATAAAATTAACCAACCAATTATGAAGTGCCGAATTACATTATTATCTATAATATTTATATTTATTAGTTATAATTATTCTTTTTCTCAAGAGCATGAAACACATACAATAGAAGAAAAAGCACATGAAGTTGTTGAAGATTCTCATCAAGAACCCCATCAAGAAGAACATGATGCAGGACATCATAAAAAACACGCAATTAGTGTTGTAATAAGCCATACCCATATTAAATCTGGTGTTAAAAATAATTCTGGTGATAATTGGATAGCTTTACCATCATTCGGGCTGAATTATAATTATAGTATTAATGAAAAATGGGCAATAGGCTTACATAATGATATTATTGTTGAAGAATTTATTGTTGAAGACCCAAACGCACATGACTCTGATATACTACTACACAAAAATGAGGGTACTGAAATAGAGGGGATAGAGCGTGGTAGACCAATTGCTTCGACAGTTATGATTACTTATAAACCTTTTAAGCACATTGCATTTTTAGCA
>DAOVTF010000238.1 GCA_030633225.1 Flavobacteriaceae bacterium | reverse complement strand
TCTCTTGGATCTAAAATATTTGTATCTACATCTTCTAACTCTAGAGGGATTTCAAGATTGAATATCGGCAAGTTTTTAGTCTCAGCCTTTTCAATTGAACCATCTAAAATACGATTGATAATTGCACGGGTATCCTGAATTGAAATACGTTTTCCTGTTCCGTTCCACCCAGTGTTAACCAAATAAGCAGTGGCATTGTGTTTTTCCATTTTTTTCACTAATTCTTCACCATATTTTGTTGGGTGTAATGATAAAAATGCTTCGCCAAAACAAGCTGAAAAAGTTGGTTGAGGAGAGGTAATTCCAAGTTCAGTACCTGCTAATTTAGCTGTAAATCCTGATAAGAAGTGATATTTTGTCTGTTCAGGAGTTAATTTTGCAACAGGAGGCATCACACCAAAAGCATCTGCAGTTAAGAAGATAACCTTATTTGCGTGTCCAGCTCTTGATTTAGGCTTAACAATATTTTTAATATGATAAATAGGATAAGAAACACGGGTATTTTGTGTAACAGAACCATCTGTAAAATCAATTTTACCATTTTTATCTACAGTCACATTTTCAAGTAAAGCATCACGTTTTATGGCATTATAAATATCAGGTTCAGCCTCTTTATCTAAATTGATAGTTTTTGCATAACAGCCTCCTTCAAAGTTGAACACGCCATTGTCATCCCAGCCATGTTCATCATCACCTATCAACTGGCGATTAGGATCTGTTGAAAGTGTTGTTTTACCTGTACCTGATAAGCCAAAGAATATAGCAGTTTTGCCATCTTTACCTACATTAGCAGAACAGTGCATTGCAGCTATTCCCTTTAGTGGAAGATAATAATTCATCATGGCAAACATTCCTTTTTTCATTTCACCACCATACCAAGATCCACCAATAACCTGCATTTTTTCGGTTAAATTAAATACGGTAAATACTTCAGAGTTTAAACCGTGTTCTTCCCATTTTTTATTTTTGGTTTTTGATCCGTTCAGAACAACAAAATCTGGTTCACCATAATTTGTCAATTCTTCTTCCGTTGGACGGATAAACATGTTTTTTACAAAATGCGCTTGCCATGCAACTTCCATCACAAATCTAACTTTTAATCGGGTATCATCATTTGCACCGGAAAAAGTATCCATTACAAAAAGTTTTTTACCTGTTAGTTGATCTGTAACTGTTTTTTTCAAATCTTTCCAAACTTCAACGGTTGTTGGTTTATTATCGTTTGGAGATTCTGGTGTGGTCCACCACATAGTATCACGAGTTATATCGTCTTTAACAATAAATTTATCCTTAGGAGACCGTCCGGTAAAAATTCCAGTCATTACATTGACAGCATCCAATTCAGTTAGTTGACCTTTTTCAAAACCTTCAAGTCCGGGTTTCAATTCCTTCTCAAAAAGCTGTTCATAAGAAGGATTGTAAATCACTTCTTTAATATTTTTTATTCCTAATTTATCTAAGGATGTGATTACTGATTTTTTAAGAATTTCCATTAGTTATGTTATATAGTGATTAATATTATAATAAATAGATGAAACAAATTTACATATAACTTAAACAAAATATCCATGACAATTATCATTGAAATAGAACATTTTGGTCTAAATTGTAATTTAAAAACTATCTAAATTATATTCTTCTTCTATTTTTACGAAATCGTTTTCGTTATTCAACAAAAAAATTTCTTTTTTGATTTCAATTTTTAAATTATATAACAAAAATATATTTAATTGCTCACCTCTGCAAGCTTTTTAAATTGATTTTGTTAAAAGAATTTACTCTTTTTTAAAGAAGATTACAGCTAAAGCTATCCAACCAGTCATAAAAAATAAACCTCCTAGCGGAGTTATAAACCAAATACTTTTTGGTGAAATTCCACCGGCTGTGATTGCAAAAATAGATTCTGAAAAGAATAGTATTCCAATAAAAAATAAATAACTAATAAGATTTTTAGTTTTTATTGAAAATTCACTATAAGTGTTGACTAAAAGAAGAACTATAACATGATACATTAGATAACGTACTCCTGTTTCAAAGCTTTTTAGTGAATTAGGGTCTAATTTTTCTTTTAAAGCATGAGCTCCAAAAGCTCCTAACGCAATAGCTAGAAACCCTAGAATGGCAGTAATGGTTAAATTTTTTCTCATTTTATAGTATTAAATAATTGTGTTTACAAACTTAGTATATTGTTGATTAATAGTTTACGTATTAAAAAATAAATTAGGTTTTAAATGGTACTAAGTACACATGTAAAAATTCATAATTTGTTTCTGTTATTTGTTTGAATTAATTAGTTTTGATGATTGTAATTTTAAGCAAGAAAAATGAGAAAAATTTTGATTATTGGCGCAGGTAGATCCGCATCATCATTGGTTAAATTTTTATTAGATAGTTCAGATAAAGAAAATTTAAAAGTAATAATTGCAGATATTTCTATAGAAAATGCAAATAAATTAGCTCAGAATCATCCTAATAGTAAAGTTTTAAAGCTCGATATTTTTAATGAAGTTGATAGAAAAAGAGAGATTAAAAGTGCTGATATTGTAATTTCAATGTTGCCAGCTAGATTTCATATGGAAGTAGCTAAAGATTGTGTCGAATTTGAGAAAAGTTTAGTTACAGCTTCTTATATATCGGAAGAATTAAAAGCCTTAAATGATGAGGTAGTTGGAAAGGGCTTGGTTTTTATGAATGAGATTGGTTTAGATCCTGGTGTTGATCATATGAGTGCTATGCAGATAATTGATAGAATTAAAGATCAAGGGGGAAAAATGATTATGTTTGAATCGTTTACCGGAGGTTTGGTTGCTCCTGAAAGTGACACCAATTTATGGCATTATAAGTTTACATGGAATCCTAGAAATGTTGTTGTAGCTGGTCAAGGTGGTGTGGCAAAATTTATTCAAGAGGGTAAGTACAAATATATTCCATACAATAAATTATTTAGGCGTACAGAGTTTTTAGAAGTTGAAAATTATGGAAGATTTGAAGCTTTAGCGAATAGAGATTCATTAAAATATAGAGAAATTTATGGATTAGAAGATATTAAAACACTCTATAGAGGAACAATTAGAAGAGTTGGTTTTAGTAGAGCCTGGAATATTTTTGTTCAATTAGGAATGACTGATGATAGCTATATTATGGAAGGCTCAAAAAATTTGAGTTATCGTGAATTTACAAATTCGTTTTTACCATATAAGCCAACCGATTCAGTGGAATTGAAATTACGTCATTGTTTAAAAATTGATCAGGATGACATTATATGGGATAAGCTTCTTGAATTAGATATTTTTAATCCTAAGAAGATAGTTGGATTAAAAGATGCCACTCCTGCTCAAATATTGCAAAAAATATTAATGGAAAGCTGGACACTAGAGAAAGAAGATAAAGATATGATAGTGATGTATCATAAATTTGGATTTGAATTAAATGGTGAGAAAAAACAAATAGAGTCGAATATGGTTGTTATTGGCGATGACCAAACTTATACTGCCATGGCAAAAACTGTTGGATTACCAGTTGCAATAGCCACATTGAAAATTTTAAATGGAGAAATTAAAACTCCAGGAGTACAATTACCTATTTCTAAAGAAGTTTATGAACCAATTTTAAAAGAATTACAAAGTCATGGTATCAACTTTATAGAAAAAGAAGTTGAATATTTGGGTTATAACCCTTTTAATTTGTGAGCTTAAAGAAAACTACATTTTTATATAAAATTCCTTTACCAAATTTATATAATCTTGAGTATAAATGTGGCGTTTAATTTCAATGACCATTTCTTCAATTATTGGAGTTGTATTTAAAAAACTTAATTGTAAAAGAGATCGTTTAAAATCAGTTTT
>DAOVTF010000172.1 GCA_030633225.1 Flavobacteriaceae bacterium | reverse complement strand
GAAAAAAGGGTTATGAATGCTTTAATGCTTTTCATTGTTATTTACTATTCATAATTAATGTGAAGTTATCTATTTCTAATTTAGATTTAATTTTATTATTCCACTTCATCAAATTTTGATTGTTCAACCCGTAATTAGTTTCATTCTTCATTTGCTCTACCTTTATACTAGCTTCTTTATATTTTTTGTCAAATATTATTTTTACTTCTTCAAAATTCTTTTTTTTATTTATCTGAGCAATTGCCATTTGTCTGTAATATTCATAAATATCAAATATAATATTGAGATATATTAATTTATTATTTGTTCTATTTTTACTATAATAGGAAGTATGTATGTCAAATAATGTTTGTGATATATAGCTAAACTCTCCACTGTCTTTTTCAAAACTGTTTATTATATAACTTATATTGATTAATTCGTTTCCAATTTTCCTGCCATTACCCATGTCTGAAACAGAGTAAGATAGCTTATCAGTTTCATATGCACTTCCTTTCTTATAATTGTTTTTTGACTTTTTTGTTTTAACTAACCTTTCTTTAATATTGCTCCAATTCAATCGTTGATTCTTATCCCATATTAAAACAGAAGGTTTTACATATTTAATATAGCTAGATGGAATAGAGGAGTTATAATTAATTAAATATCCATATTTAGATAAATACTCCTTAGAACTTATTTCACTATAGCTTTTTGGAAATTGATAATTGGTTTCCCAAAAATCTTCAGAAGCTTTTAACGCAATAATTTTATCGTAATCATTATTAAAATTTACTGTGTTCGTAAAATAAGGAAGTGTAAAAGATTTATCATAATCATAAAAATATAAAAAGGAGTGAGATTTTATTATTTCTTTGACACTTTCTGAATTATAATACATTTTCAAAACAAAATCTAAATATTGAATTTTATCATTTAATGGATTAAAAGAAATTTTAAACAAAATTTCGGTAGGTGTTACTATATCATTTTCAATAATCGATGCTAATTGCTTTATTTCTGGATTGTTTATTTGAAGATCTATTTTTTTAATTATTAGTTTATCCGAATCAAAATAAATTTTTCCAGAAAACATTTTTCCATTGTATTTTTTAGGTATAAATGATAGAATAGCTTCATCATTTAAACAAGAACTACATTCATCAATTATTACAGTATATTTAGATTTTATTGTATTTACTGATAAGTTCCCAGGATAAATAGGTAAAATTTGCCCAGTTTTTTTAAAAAGCGAAAAGTCTAACAGAAGAATATTATTATCCAAATTATAAAAAGGGAAGGATTTATTTTGACCAAAACGGCCACTTTTTATATTTAAATCAATAATTCCTTCAGCGAAGTTTTGCGAACTATTATAAAATCCTTCAATTTGTTCAATAGGAGTATTTCTAGCAAAGGAGGTAAGCGATAAGAAAGCCTTACTCTGTGTGATATTTTTATCTTCTCGGTATTTTTTAATCAAACTATTTAATAGATTGTATGCATAATCTTTATCTGCAGCAATGACAATCTCATTTAAATCTGAAATATTAGGCTTTAAAAAAAGTTTAGAATTAGTTTCAAAATAACTTGCAGGTATATTAATAGTTTCAAATCCTAAATATCTTATTCTAAGTGTCGCATCATTTTTAGTCGCTTTAATTTCAAACTTACCATTTTCGTTTGTAATTGTATATAAATCACTATTAATTAATTCAATGGTAGCGTATGGAAGAGGGGTATTAGTTGTTTTGTCAAAAATAAACCCTTCAATATTAGTTTGAGCCATACTGTATATAGTAACAAAAAGAAGAAGAAAAAAGACTTTCATAGACTCAATAATTTCGTAAATAAGTAAGATTATATCATTTCTTCACCAACATCCTTTTAATTTCATTTAATTTCATTAAAGCTTCAATAGGCGTTAAAGTATCAATATTTGTGGTCAAAATTTCTTCTTTAATTTCTTCTAGTAAAGGATCATCTAAATTAAAAAAGCTTAATTGTAGATCTTGATTGGCAGCATTTTTTAACTTTTCTTGAATATCTTCTGAGCTGTGGCTTTTTTCTAAATGCTTCAACATTTTATTGGCTCGATGAATTACCGGGGTTGGCATTCCTGCCAGTTTTGCGACATAAATTCCAAAGCTATGTTTACTTCCGCCTTGAACTAATTTACGTAAAAAAATCACTTCATTTTTTAATTCTTTTATCGATACATTGTAGTTTTTTATCCTTTCAAAAGTTTCGCTCATATCATTCAATTCATGATAATGAGTTGCAAATAATGTTTTTGCTTTTGTTGGATGTTCATGTAAATATTCGGCTATTGCCCAAGCAATAGAAACACCATCATAAGTACTTGTCCCACGACCAATTTCGTCGAGTAAGATCAAACTTCTATCAGATAAATTATTTAAAATACTCGCGGTTTCATTCATTTCAACCATAAAAGTTGACTCACCCATTGAAATATTATCACTTGCACCAACTCGTGTAAATATTTTATCAACAATTCCTATTCTTGCATTTTGAGCAGGAACATAACTACCAATTTGAGCCAATAGAACAATCAAAGCAGTTTGCCTTAAAATGGCCGATTTACCACTCATATTTGGTCCGGTAATCATAATAATTTGCTGCTGATTTCTGTTTAGAACCAAATCATTAGCAATATATTCTTCACCAATAGGTAATTGTTTTTCGATAACCGCATGACGACCATTTTTAATCTCAATATCGGTAGAATCATCAATAATCGGACGAACATAATTATTATTCAAAGCAGTGTTTGCAAATGAACTCAAACAATCAATTTGCGCTATTATTTGTGCATTTTTTTGAATCTTTTGGATATAGGGCAGTATAAAATGAAGCATATTTTGAAACAGTTCCAACTCAAGTTTAGAAATCTTTTCTTGAGCACCTAAAATTTTAGCTTCATACTCTTTAAGTTCTTCGGTAATATATCTTTCTGCCGAAACTAAGGTTTGTTTTCTAATCCATTCTTCAGGCACTTTATTTTTATGTGTATTTCTAACCTCAATATAATAACCAAAAACATTGTTAAATGATATTTTTAAACTAGGTATTTGGGTGCGTTCGCTTTCGCGAATTACCATTTGGTCTAAATAATCTTTCCCTGAAGTAGAAATAGCACGTAAATCATCTAATTCAGCTGAAACTCCTTCCGCAATAGCGTTACCCTTATTAATATTAACCGGGGCATTTTCTTGAACGGTTTTAGATATTTTAGTTATCAAATTAATACAAGAATCAATCTCGGTTCCTAAGTTTTGAAGAGTTTTATTTTTACTTTGATTAGCTGCTTCTTTTATGGGTAAAATTGCATTTAACGAATCTTTAAGTAGTACCACTTCTCGCGGATTTATTTTACCGGTAGCAACTTTTGAAATTAATCTTTCGAGATCACTTATTTGTTTTATTTGATAATTTACATGATTAAAAAACTCTTCATTCTCCATAAAATATTTTACTATTTCATGGCGTTTTTGAATCTCCTTAATATTTTTTAAAGGCAAAGCCAACCAACGTTTGAGTAACCTTCCACCCATTGGCGATATAGTATTATCAATAATATCCAAAAGTGTTACAGCTTGGTCGGCAGTTGAATAATACAATTCTAAATTACGTATGGTAAACTTATCCATCCAAACATAATTATCTTCAAATATGCGTTGAATATTAGTTATGTGTTCTAATTTATGATGGTGGGTTTCTGATAAATAATGCAGAATAGCTCCTGCTGAAATTATTCCTTCTTTTAAATCATCAATCCCAAAACCTTTTAATGATTTTATTTTAAAATGATTATTTAAAATTTCATTGGCAAAATCATTTTGAAAGATCCAATCTTCTAAATAAAAAGTATAAAACTGTTCACCAAAAGTATCTCCAAATCTTTGTTTAAATTGTTTTTGTACTAGTATTTCACTTGGACTGAAATTTTGCAACAATTTATCAATGTATTCTGCATTTCCTTGAGCTGTTAAAAACTCACCTGTAGAAGCATCTAAAAAAGAAATTCCGATATATTTTTTACCAAAATGAATTGCTGCTAAAAAATTGTTTTTTTTAGCTTGTAAAACTTCATCATTCAATGCAATTCCTGGAGTAACTAGCTCTGTTACACCACGTTTTACAATTGTTTTTGTCATTTTTGGATCTTCCAATTGATCACAAATAGCAACCCTTAAACCAGCTTTTACTAATTTTGGTAAATAAGTATTTAATGAATGATGTGGAAACCCGGCTAAAGCGGTTTCAGTTTCACTTCCAGCTCCTCGTTTGGTTAGAACTATACCTAATATTTTAGCAGCTTTTACAGCATCATCACCAAAAGTTTCATAAAAATCCCCTACTCTAAAAAGCAGCATAGCATCAGGGTATTTTACCTTGATATTATTGTACTGTTGCATTAAAGGGGTTACTTTTTTTGCTTTTGTTTTTGCCAATTTTTTAGGAGTATTATTGTTTAACTTGCAGGACACGTCTTTTAATGATTCCCATATTAGCAAAGATATAATTTTAAACATAAAAGAATAATGCAATTAGCTGAAATACTTGGAGAATTACAAAGTGAAAAAGTAAATATTTTGGATTATCCTAGAAGTATTTACAGGAAATAAAACTACATATTCTTTTTTCTTCATTAATTTGCAATGAATTTGAAAATCTAAAATGCGTAAATTAAAAAACAGTGAACTTGGTAGAATTGATGTAGAAACTTTTAAGAAAAAAGAAAAGGTATCTATTATTGTGATTTTAGATAATATTAGAAGTTTGAATAATATAGGCTCAGTTTTTAGAACGAGTGATGCTTTTTTGATAGAGAAAATTTATTTGTGTGGTATTACAGCTAAGCCACCACATAAAGATATTCATAAAACAGCTTTAGGCGCAACAGAATCGGTAGAATGGGAGCATATAGAAAACACTTTAGATTTAATTAAAAAGCTACAAAAAGAGAATATTAAAATTGTGTCTATTGAGCAAGCAGAGAAT
>DAOVTF010000022.1 GCA_030633225.1 Flavobacteriaceae bacterium | reverse complement strand
TTTCAAGGATCTTTAAAGCTTTTTCATCGCCAATTCCAGTAAAACTATCAATTCTTGAGCGGTTGGCTTTTTTAAAACTCCCTTTAAATATATATGGAATTTCTAGTTTGTTTGTAATTTCTACACATTTTTCGGCAATTTGCATTGCCATTTCTTCACCTTCCATAGCGCATGGCCCTGCTAATAAAAAGAAGTTATTACTGTTGAGATGTTTTATTTTAGAAATTTTATGTAAGTCCATTTATTTATTTTTTGTAAAGATACTATTTAAGATTTTACCCCATTAGAAAATAGAGATATCCCATTGTAATCTAAACCTATTTCCAGATTCAAAAACAGGATCAAATTCATTGTATTTTAGATAAGAATAATCAAAGGTGAGTTTATTTTTATGCCCTCTAAAAAACCAATTACAACCAATAGTATATTCGTAGTTATTGTTTCCTGACACATCAATATTAGCATCATAAAATGCTTGTCGTGCAAAAATTTCAAGTGGTTTCGGAAATTTTGGAAAACTATAATGAAAAAAGTAACCAATTTGAAAATAATTACCGATTAAGGAGGTTTCTTTAAAATTTACTCTATCATCAATATTTTTATAATGAAATTCTTGTTGCCAAGATGCTCCCTTGTATTTAAAAGCCGTTTCAAAAAGTAATTGATCAACTTTATATTGACCATCCACTCCATTTTCATATCCAAACAGTTGTTCTCCTCCTCTGGTTGAAAAGGAAGTATAGGGACTTGTATTTGTTACTCCTGCAAGAGCAATAGAGGAAACAAACTTTTCATGATTTTCTAAATCAGAACCAGAAAATTTTAAAACTTCTCTGTTAGGGTTCCATTGTAAACGCAGCAAATACATTAAGTTACTATCGTCATTTGATGATGCACCTCTACCCATACCAGTTAGAACTGATGCCCAATAATTAAAATTTGCAGCTCCATTTCCTTTTAAATTTCCATAAAGAGATATTCCTTGCTGTCGATCAATTGTAAAAACACTATTAATTAATGATCTTTCTAAGCCTTGTTGATTTCCAGAAGAAATTACTCTTTCTCTTGTATATCTAGCTTTCCATTGCCCCACTCTCAATTTTATAAATGAATATTTTTCAATCTGCGCTCTAAAATCTAACAGATTTGCCCCTTTAATATCCTGCTCAAAATAAAACGTATAGTAAGGCTTGTAAACATGACCTCCAATTTTTATTCTTGCTCTGCTTATTCCAAGGGTCACCTCATCATCATTAAAATCAGAGCTAATTACGGGAAAAGCATCATAAGGATAGGAAGTTCTAAACTGACCTCTAAAATCTATTTGTAATAAATACTGATCATCAAAAAAATGAAACTCAAAACCTTTTCCTTTGGTAATATAGAAATCTTTACTTTTTTCTTGTGAAGTAACTATAGAAGAAAAAAATACTAAAAAAAATAATATTTTAAATTTTTTAAACAATTTCAATTTGTCAATTCTTGAAACAAACTTTCTAAACTATTTACTTTTTGCTGAAGTTGTAGAGTTTTTAAACCATTTTTTTGTGCAAAATCAAATATTTTAGACCGCATGTCTTCTTTGGTGTTAAAGGATAAGTGCCATGTATTATCAAATATATTTTTTACAGATTTAATATTTGGTATTGTTTTTAGTAATTGTTCTTCAGCTCTTAAATCGAACTCAACCTCAATAATTTGTTCTTGGCTTTCTAATAGATCTTTTAATTTTTTATCTGCAACTATTTCTCCTTTATTAATAATGATAACCCTATCACACATAGCTTCGACTTCTTGCATAATATGTGTTGATAATAAAACAGTTTTTGTTTTACCAATTTTTTTAATGAGGTTTCTAATATCAGCCAATTGATTTGGATCTAAACCAGTTGTTGGCTCGTCTAAGATCAAAACTTCAGGATCGTGTAAAAGTGCCGCAGCCAAACCAACTCTTTGGCGATATCCTTTTGATAGTTGATTTATTTTTTTATTTTTTTCTGGGGTAAGACCCACTAAATCAATTACTTCTTCAATTCTATCTTTTGAAACCAGATGAATATTAGCATGAAAGCTTAAATATTCTTTTATGTATAATTCTAAATATAAAGGATTGTGTTCTGGCAAATAGCCAACTGATTTTTTTACATCTAAAGCGTTAGAATCAACATCAAAACCATTGACCGTTACTACTCCATCACTTTTTGGAAGATAGGTAGTAATAATTTTCATCATGGTAGATTTTCCTGCTCCATTAGGTCCTAAAAACCCAACTATTTCCCCCGAAGGTATTTCAAAAGTTACATTATTTAAAGCTAATTGCTTTCCGTATAACTTCGTTGTGTTCTTTACAAGAATAGGCATTTGTAATTTTTTTGTATTGACAAAGAAACAAAACTTTGACTAAAAAATAATACTTAAATGACAAAGATAATTGACAAGAGATTCTATTTATTTTTAAAATTTTCACAGAAAAACACAGTATTTTTAAATAATTTGTTAATATTTCTATAAAAATAGTTGGAATTAAAAAATATAATTATAGATTTGCTGCCATAAGTAAAAAACAGTGATTAATACAAATAATTTTTTTAGCCGTTATTTCTTTTATTTTCTAAATAAAAGCGAGACAATGTGTGTTTAAAAATTATATCAAAATATAACATAAGAGTCTCGAAAATTTTCGAGACTTTTTTTTTAGAACAAATTAAATGAAAATTGCAATTCAAGGTATACAAGGATCATTTCACCACATTGTGGCTGAAGAGTTTTTTGGAAAAAGCATTATTTTAAAAGAATGTTTATCCTTTACAGAAATCCCTGAATTACTTAAGAATGGAGCGGTTGACAGTGCGGTTATGGCAATTGAAAACTCTATTGCAGGAGCAATTTTACCAAATTATGCCTTAATAGATGAGTATAATTTAAACATAGAAGGCGAAATTTATTTAAATATACATCATCATTTAATGGCTTTAAAAGGACAAAATTTTGATGATATTAAAGAGGTTTGGTCACATCCGATGGCACTTTTACAATGTAGAAAGTTTTTTAGAGATCACCCGAATATAAAATTGGTTGAAGAAAGTGATACTGCCGAAGTTGCCAAAAGAATTAAAGAAAAAAATATTAAAGGAATTGCAACAATAGCAAGTAAAAAAGCTTCAAAAATATTTGATTTAGAAGTTATTAAAGACGATATTCAAACAAATGAACATAATTCAACTAGATTTTTTATTTTAAAAAAAGGAAAAAACACCCCATATCATAAAAGTAAAATGAATGGTAAAAAAAATAAAGCTTCCATAAAATTTATTACTAAGCACAATAAGGGAAGTTTAGCTGAGGTTTTGGATATTTTTGCAAAACATGAAATCAATTTGACAAAGATTCAATCTATGCCAATAGTTGACAAACCATGGAGTTATGCATTTTTTATTGATTTAATTATAGATGATTTCAAACTATATGAGAACGCTTTGCATTTAATAGGTAAAAAAGTGAACCATTTAAGAATTTTAGGAGAATATCATCAAAATTCTTTGCAGTTATGATACATGCAGCGAATAGATTAAATAATGTAAAAGAGTACTATTTCTCAACAAAATTAAGGGAGGTTAGAGAATTAATTTCTCAGGGAAAACCTATAATAAATTTGGGAATTGGGAGTCCGGATTTACCACCACCAGTTGAGGTAGTAAATGCATTAAATAATGCTTCAAGTCAAAATAATAATCATGGATACCAGAGTTATCAAGGAGTGCCAGAATTTCGTCAGGAAATATCTAATTTTTATAAAAAACATTATCATGTAGATTTAAATATTAATTCCGATATTTTACCTTTAATGGGGTCAAAAGAAGGGATTTTACATATTTCTATGGCATTTTTAAATGTAGGGGATGAAGTATTGATTCCAAACCCAGGTTACCCAACTTATACATCAGTTACAAATTTGGTAGAAGCAAAATCAGTTTATTATGATTTAAAAGAAGAAAATAATTGGTTTCCTGATTTTAATAAATTGGAAAAACTCAACTTGTCAAAAGTAAAAATAATGTGGGTTAATTATCCGCATATGCCTACAGGTGCAAATCCATCAGACGAGTTATTTGAAACACTAATTTCTTTTGCTAAAAAACACAATATTCTAATAGTAAATGATAATCCGTATAGCTTTGTTTTAAATGATAATCCTAAAAGTATATTAGCTTTTAAAGGAGCAAAAGATGTTGCAATAGAATTAAACTCTTTGAGCAAATCTTTTAATATGGCAGGCTGGAGAGTGGGAATGGTTTTAGGAAATAAAGAAAATATCAATAGAATTTTACAAGTAAAAAGCAATATGGATTCTGGCATGTATTTTGGAATTCAACAAGGCGCTATTGCAGCATTAAAACTACCTTCAATTTGGTTTAAAAAAATGAACGATATATATCGTTCTCGCCGAATAATTGTATGGGAAATTTGCGATATTTTGGATTGCAGTTACGATAAAAATAGTGTTGGATTATTTGTTTGGGCAAAAGTTCCAAAAGGAAAATCAGCTATTGATTTAACAGATGATTTACTTTATAAACATAATGTTTTTATTGCGCCAGGTAAAATTTTCGGAACCAATGGAGAAGATTACATTCGTTTCTCATTATGTGTTGAAGAAAGTAAAATTAAGGAAGTTTTAAGTAGAGTATCATGAAAAAAATAGCAGTTATCGGATTAGGATTGATTGGCGGTTCTTTAGCTTTAGAGCTAAAAAAAACTTCTTGGGCAACAATTTATGGAATTGATAAAAACTCTGATCACTTAAAAAGAGCATTAGAACTTGGAATAATTTATAAAAAAGCAGATATAAACATTGTAAAAGAAGTTGATGTTGTGATTATTGCTGTTCCTGTAAATATTACTCCAATACTAACAAATCAAGTATTAGATCTGATTAATGATAATACTTTAGTATTTGATGTTGGTTCAACTAAAGCTGCAGTTTGTGAAGCGGTAAAAGATCATCCGAAAAGAAAAAATTTTGTTGCACTTCATCCAATTGCCGGAACTGAATTTTCAGGACCAGATGCTGCTATTTATGATCTATTTAGTGATAAGGTAAATATTATTTGTGAGCAGCATTTAAGCAGTAAAGAAATGGTGGATCTGGCAAGTAAAATATTTGAAGGGTTAAAAATGCGAAATGTTTATATGGAGTCGGCTAAACAACATGATATTCACATAGCCTATGTTTCGCATTTGTCTCATATAAGTTCATTTATGCTAGGAAAAACTGTATTAGAAATTGAAAATGACGAAAAAAATATTTTTAATATGGCAGGTAGTGGTTTCGCTTCAACAGTTAGGTTAGCAAAAAGTAATCCAGATACATGGACACCAATATTTTTACAAAATAAAGAATCTATACTAAAATCATTAAATGAATATATTAAAAACTTAAAGGAATTTAAACAAATTATTGAGAATGAATCAGCAGAAGATGTTTATGCAATAATGCAAAATACAAATCGAATAAAGGAAGTTTTAGCTGGTATTAAAAATTAATTAAAAAGATGGAAAACAAGAATTTTAGAACATGGTTAGATAATATGCAATTAAACCATCCATTGGTAATTGCAGGACCTTGTAGTGCAGAATCAGAAGAACAAGTATTAGAAATTGCGCAAGAATTAAAAAATACTGATGCTACTATTTTTAGAGCAGGAGTTTGGAAACCAAGAACTCGACCTGGAACGTTCGAGGGAAATGGTGCAAAAGCTTTACCCTGGTTACAAAAAGTAAAAGAAAAAACAGGTATGTTAACTGCGGTTGAAATTGCCAATGCACAACATGCGAAACTAGCTTTAGAATTTGATATTGATATTTTATGGATTGGAGCTAGAACTACGGTTAACCCTTTTGCTGTTCAGGAAATAGCTGAAGCTATTCGAGATACAGATAAGATTGTTTTAGTTAAAAATCCAATCAATCCAGATTTAGAGCTTTGGATGGGTGCAATTGAGCGTTTTTATAAAATGGGAGTAAAAAATTTAGGTGCCATTCACCGTGGATTCTCGTCCTTTAGAAAATCAAAATACAGAAATATTCCAAGTTGGCAAATTCCAATTGATCTAAAAGCAAAATATCCAACCTTACCAATTATTAATGATCCTTCACATATTTGTGGAAATAGAGAATTGATTTTTGACGTTTCTCAAACGGCGTTAGATTTAAAATTTGACGGTTTAATGATTGAGACTCATTGTAATCCAGATGAAGCTTGGAGTGATGCTAAACAGCAAATTAAACCGGCAAGATTGATGGAGATAATGGATGATTTGAAGGTGAGAAAGCCCAGATTTGAAAAAGAAGAATCTGTCTCAAAATTAAATGCTTTACGTGAAGAAATAAACGCAAAAGACGATCAATTATTAGAAACTCTTGCCGAAAGAATGCAAATTGTTGAGAATATTGGCAAAGCCAAAAAAGAAAGTAATGTAGCCGTTTTACAAAATACACGATGGCAAGAAATTTTGCAAAAAGTAATTGAAAAAGGAGAAGAGCAAGGTATGACTAAAGAGTTTATTGAAAAAATATTCAAAGCAATACATCAAGAATCTATTGCACATCAAGAGAATATTATTAACAGTTAAATTAAGAATTAAAGAGCATAGTGATTTCAAAAATATCTGATTTTAAATTTGAAGCTTTTGATTAGAATTTTATTTATAGAACCTTCCTATATTTGGGGAGGTTTTTATTTTTAGTAATTTGAGTGTTCCAAAACATATTTTAGTAATTCGACTTTCGGCAATGGGAGATGTTGCCATGAGTGTTCCGGTTTTAAGGGCATTTACTTCTCAGAATCCAAATGTAAAAATCACTTTTTTATCAAGAGCATTTTTAAAACCTATGTTTGAAAACATTCCGAATGTTAATTTTTATGCAGCTGATGTTGATAAAGATCATAAAGGAATTATAGGTTTATTCAAGCTATCAAATGAATTAATAAAGTTAGATATTGATGCTGTTGCTGATATTCATAATGTATTAAGATCTAAAATAATACGATTATTTTTATCCTTTTCAGGAATTAAAAGTATGACAATTGACAAAGGAAGAGCAGAAAAGAAAGCTTTAACAAGAATAGAAAATAAAATATTTAAGCAACTAAAATCTACACATGAACGTTATTCAGATGTTTTTAGAGATTTAGGTTTTCAATTAGATTTAAGTAAACACGAATTCCCTAAGAAAGAAATGTTACCTAAAAACGTTATTGATTTAGTTGGGAAAGAGAAAATAAAAAAAATAGGGATTGCTCCGTTTGCACAGTATAATTCTAAAATGTATCCATTTGATTTAATGGAAAAAGTAATTTCAAAACTCAGCGAAAATAACAATTATCAGATATTGCTTTTTGGAGGTGGGAAAAAAGAAATTGAAAAATTACATTCAATTGAAAGTAAATATAAAAACGTAATTTCACTTGCAGGAAAAGTAAAACTAAGCGATGAGTTAAGTGTAATTTCACACTTAGATTGTATGGTTAGTATGGATTCTGCAAATGCACATTTAGCCGCAATGCAAGGAGTAAAAACGATTACCGTTTGGGGGATAACACATCCATTTACTGGGTTTTATCCCTTTGAACAACTTATGGATTTTGCTTTGATTCCAGATCTAAATAAATATCCAGATATTCCATGTTCAATATATGGTAATAAAGTTTGTGATGGTTATGAAGATGTTATGCGAACAATTTCTCCAAATCAGATTATTGAAAAAATTGAAGATATTATTTGAAAGCACAATAAAAAAAGTGTCCTCAAAAATATTATATTTCAAGGACACCTAAAGTAAGGGTAGTCAATAAATTTAGTTTTCCAAATTAGGAATTCTTAATACCTGTCCAGGGTAAATTTTATCTGGAGAAGATAATAATGGTTGATTGGCTTCAAAAATACTGTTGTATTTCATTACATCACCATAATATTTTTTAGCAATTAAACTTAATGACTCTCCACTTTCTACTGTGTGAAATTTTGCTTCTGGTTGAGGAAATGCAGTAGTCATATTATCTTCAACATTAGCAATTCCTTGTGTATTACCAAGTGCTAATAATATTTTTTCTCGAGTAGCTTGATCGGCAGCTGTACCCCATACTTTTACGGTATCACCATCCATCTCAATGTCAAGATCTTTGATATCAAATCCTCTGGATTCAATACCGTCAATTAATTTACTAGCATTTATATTATTCGCGGCAGCTGCATCTATTGTTTCTTCACCTGCGTCTTTTGAAAAATTAAAAATTCCCATATTATTTTTTGTTTTTAGGGTTAGTTATTAGCAAGTAAAGTTAAAAAAAACACATCACTTAATGAAATTATTAACCAATTTAATTTGAGCATATCAATCTTTTAAATTTATATCTTTGTTTAAATTTATATAAGATGGAAGTTTTTAATTTTAGCGCTAATAATTCAATACTAAGCAATTTTGTTACAGAAATAAGAGATGTTAAAATTCAAAAAGATTCGATGCGTTTTAGAAGGAATATTGAACGTATTGGAGAAATATTGAGTTATGAAATGAGTAAAAACCTTAATTATTCATCTATAAATGTTATTACTCCTTTAGGAGAAAAAACAGTACCAATTTTAAATGATAAACTTGTATTATGTTCTGTTTTAAGAGCTGGTTTACCATTACATCAAGGTATTTTGAATTATTTTGATTCAATAGAAAATGCTTTTATTTCCGCATATAGACATCATCTAACTAAAGAAGATTTTGAAATTAAAGTAGAATATTTAGCAACTCCAAGTCTAGATAGTAAAATTCTAATATTGGCGGATCCTATGTTAGCAACAGGAAACTCATTAGTTGCAGTATACGACACTCTTAAAAAGTACGGTAAAAATAAACAGATACATATAATTTCGGTTATTGCTGCACAAGAAGGAATTGATTTTGTCTCAAAACATTTTCCAAAAAACACTAATTTATGGGTTGCAACTATTGATCAAAAACTAAATAGTAAAGGCTATATTATTCCTGGATTAGGTGATGCTGGAGATTTAGCTTTTGGACCAAAGCTATAATTTAAACTAAAATCACAATTACTAAAACTATTAAAAACACGTATATAATAGCTTCTTTAATCCAATATTTTTTTAATATTTGAATGTAATCAGCAAATAAAATACTTAAAGGAAAGAATAAAAACACAAACTCAGAACCATTTTTTTCAGGAGCAAGCATTACAATAATTAGTGATATTAAGATATGAAACAAAAGCACAAACCAAGTAGATTTTTGATCAATTTTTGCTAATAAGAATTTTTTAGTTGTTGGAAAAATTGAAACTGAAGTAAATATTATCAAAGTAGATATTGAAATTACAATTGGATAAAGGGAATAATTTTGAAGATCTAAACTAAAATTTAAATCCAATACTTCATTAAATCCTGACACATTATCTATAACCAATAAATATATATAAAATAGAAAAACAGGAGTTATAAAACCAATTATAGGTATAAATATATTTCTCCAATTTCTTTTATTAAAGATAAAAATAGCAAAATAAACAAGAATTAAATATAGCGAGCTCCATATATAAAATAAGCTAGCAACACCAACCCACAACGCACTATCAAATATTTTTTCTTTCGGTTTTAATGATGTTCTTAGACTATAAATTCTTCTAAAGGCAAATAGTAGGACAAAATTAGAAAGTAATATTTTTTCATTATGAAAAGAATATTGAAACAAACCAAAGAATAAAATAAAAAAAAGTAATGCATAACTATTATTCTCGGTTAAAAGGTTTTTTCTAAGAATAAAACTAATAACAAAGATACTTAGAATTGAAAGAGTTAGAAAAACACTTTTTTTAAAAAATAATCCGAAAGTAAATTCATTTGATTGAACAGACCAAGTATTAATTACAAAAACAATAAGCATCAATATTGATAATAACAAAAAATTTATTGGTCTTGTTTTATTAAAAAAATTGGCAATCATAATGATATTGTTTATTTTTGTGCTTTTGGGATTTTTCTCATTATTAATTTATAAGTTACAACGAAAATAAAAAACTTTGTATTACAAGCCTAATGGTTTAGGCTGATTTTAAAATTTTTAATATGATTTCAACTAATATATTTAGAGCTATAGCTGATTTTTGCACAAACATTTTATTTATACCGTATGATGTCTTAAGGTTTACAGACGGGTGGTGGACATCAAATATTGTTAATGCAATATTTATAAGCATTGGACTTGTATTATTATTTTATTGGTTAGGTCGATTACAGAGTTTTAGAAAAACTGAAAACGAATAATTTTATTAGTATATTATTGTGGGGAGTAAAAACAAATTAAAAAGATTTCGTGAGAACGAATTATTTAAAAATGTTATTCAACCCTCAAGAGAAGAAGTTTTAAGTAATTTTGAACTACAAGGAAAGTGGCCAACTTTCTTTAATAATAATAACCCTATAGTTCTTGAGCTTGGTTGCGGAAAAGGGGAATATTCAGTAGCTCTTGCAAAAAAATATCCAAATAAAAATTTTATTGGAGTTGACATAAAAGGAGCACGGTTTTGGAATGGCGCCAAAGAAGCACTTCAAGAAAATTTATCAAATGTGGCTTTTTTAAGAACACAAATTGAATTAATTAATTTGTGTTTTAATAAGGATGAAGTTTCGGAAATCTGGATTACTTTTCCAGATCCTCAAATTAAATATAAGAGGACAAAACATCGTTTGATTAATCAAGATTTTTTAAAAAAATATCAATTTATTTTATCTAAAGAAGGTATTATTCATTTAAAAACCGATAGTGAATTTTTACATGGTTATTTATTAGGGATTCTTCACGAAGGTAATCACGAAGTTTTATATGCGCATCATGACATTTACAATAGTTCTAGTCCGCCAAAGGAAGCGTTAGAAATTCAAACGTTTTATGAAAATCAATATTTAAAACAAAACAAACCTATTACGTATGTTAAATTTAAAACAGACTATTAATTTCATTTGTATTTTAATAGTTTTGGCAAATGAAAGATAAAGGTTTTTTTGAAAGTGTTTATGATGTTGTAAATCAAATCCCATATGGTAAAGTTACTACTTATGGAGCAATTGCAAATTATTTAAGCACACCAGGGTCAGCAAGAATGGTTGGCTGGGCATTAAATTCATCGGGTATTGATGGAACTGTACCAGCTCATCGAGTTGTAAATAAACAAGGATTATTGACAGGAAAGCATCATTTTAATGGAACAAATTTAATGCAACAATTGTTAGAAAATGAAAAGATAAAAGTATATGATAATAAAATAATAGATTTTGAGAATTATTTTTGGGATCCTATTAAACATTTAGAAAAAAGGTAATAATTCATTTTTTTAACTTTTTCATTAGAAATAAGTTGATTAAACATTATCTTTTTTATATTTGTAAATAATTGCATAAAATATTATGAAGAAACTTTTACCTTTTTATATCGTTTTAACAATTTTCTTCTTTACTGAAACCGTGAATTCTCAGTCGAGTGTTAGTCATGAAGTTGGGATTTTATTTGGTGTTGCATCATATCAAACAGATTTTGGACAAAGAAATGACTTTCCTAGTGCTAATGCTGCAACAATGACATTTGGTGTTACACATTATTTAAAATTTTTCGGTAGTCAATATAGTTGGAGAACAGGTTCAAGTTACTTTTCTCAACACTTTAAATTGAAAACAGAGTTTAACTACATGTTTAATACGAATATTCAACATGAAGGGGAATATGCTAAAGGAAATGGAGCAACAGCTCAAAAGCTTAGAGAGATGCAAGGTCAAATTAAAATGTATAATATTGGGACTAATATGGAATTTTATTTTATGGAGTTAGAAGATTATTCCTCTTATTATAGGAGTAGCAATTCTATAAACCCATTTGTTAGCCTCGGTATACCTTATTGTTGCGACGAACCGGACATGTCAGTAGTGGGTGTATCATTAGAAGGACAAGAAGAACCGCATACCGAGCTAAT
>DAOVTF010000266.1 GCA_030633225.1 Flavobacteriaceae bacterium | reverse complement strand
GTAATTGCACAAACAGATAAAGAAAAAGGTCATAAAGGAATTAATGCTTTGATAATGACCAAAGATATGGAAGGTTTTGTTGTTGGACCCAAAGAGAATAAATTAGGTATTCGAGGCTCAGACACGCACTCCCTTATGTTTAATGATGTTAAAGTGCCAAAAGAAAATCGCATTGGTGATGATGGATTTGGATTTAAATTTGCCATGAAAACACTTGCAGGAGGAAGAATTGGAATAGCATCACAAGCTTTAGGAATTGCATCGGGTGCTTATGAATTGGCTTTACAATATTCAAAAGAGAGAAAAGCTTTCGGAAAAGAGATAAGCAGGCATCAAGCCATTGCTTTTAAACTAGCCGATATGGCAACTGAAATAGAGGCTGCTAGAATGCTTTGTATTAAAGCCGCATGGGATAAAGATCAACATGAGAATTATGATCTATCTGGTGCGATGGCAAAATTATACGCAGCTGAAATGGCAATGCGTGTAACGGTTGAAGCTGTGCAAATTCACGGTGGATATGGTTATGTTAAAGAATATCATGTAGAGCGTTTGATGCGTGATGCTAAAATTACGCAGATCTATGAAGGAACTTCCGAAATTCAAAAAATTGTAATTTCGAGAGCTGTTTTAAAAGATTAATTTGAATTCACATAAAAAATAGAAAAACCCTATAAGGATTTAAAATCCTTATAGGGTTTTTCTATTCATTTAAACCAAAAACGAAAATTTATGAAAAAAACATTTCTACTTCTGTTAATAAGCACAAGCATCTTTGCACAAAATGTTGACACCTTAACTGTTTTTAGCAATTCAATGCAAAAGAATATAAAAAATATAATTATTGTTCCTGATTCATTCCAAGGCCAAAATAAAAATTTTCCAGTATTGTATTTGTTACATGGTGCAACCGGTGATTTTACAAATTGGATTACTAAAGTTCCTCAAATAAAAACCTATGCTAATCAATATCAAATGATTATTGTTTGCCCTGACGGAGATCCATTTAGCTGGTATTTTGACAGTCCGGTTGATAAAAAATACCGTTATGAAACATATATTTCAAAAGAATTAATTTCTGAAATTGACAAAAAATATCCAACAATAAAATCAAAAAATGGACGAGCCATTACAGGTTTAAGCATGGGTGGCCATGGAGCATTTTATTTGGCTTTTAAACACCAAGATCTATTTGGTTCAGTTGGAAGTATGAGTGGTGGAATGAATTATATTCCTTTAGCTCATAAAGAAAATTATGAATTAACTAAGCGTTTAGGAGATTATGATTTGCATCCTAAAAATTGGAAAAATAATACTATTATTAACATGACAGATTTGGTTGTTGATAAAGATTTAAAAATATATTTTGATTGTGGGATTGATGATTTTCTATTCAATTCTAACAAAGAATTACATAAAAAAATGCTTGAACAAAACATACCCCATGATTATACAGAACGACCCGGAGGGCATAGTTGGGACTACTGGTCTAATTCTTTAAAATATCATATGGTATTTTTTAATACTTATTTTGAAAGCAAAGATTGATTTTCTTTTCTATTTACTTCTTTCTCTTTTATTCATCAATTTATTTATCTTTGAAATACAAATTAATCATACATGTCATTTATAGATTATTATAAAATTCTCGAAATTCCAAAAACTGCTTCCAATAAAGAAATTAAAAAAGCATATAGAAAACTTGCCAGAAAGTATCATCCTGATGTTAATCCAAATGATAGTTCTGCCAAACAAAAATTTCAACAAGTTAATGAAGCTAATGAAGTTTTAAGTGATACCGAAAAAAGAAAAAAATACGATAAATACGGTAAAGATTGGGAGCATGGTGAAGCTTACGAAAAGGCTCAGAAACAACAGCAACAATATTCTGGTGGTGGGCAACCTTTTTCAGAAGGAGGCGGAAGTTATTCTGAAGGTGATTTTTCTGATTTTTTTGAATCCATGTTTGGAAGCTCTCGTCAAAGTAGTGGTTATAGAACTCAACAAAAATATAGAGGTCAGGATTTTAATGCTTCTCTACAATTAAATTTAACCGATGTTTATAAAACACATAAGCAAACATTAACAGTTAATAACAAAAAAATAAGATTAACCATTCCTGCAGGCGTTGAAAACAACCAAACTATAAAAATTAAAGGCCATGGAAGCAAAGGAGTAAATGGCGGTCCGAATGGAGATTTGTATATTACTTTTAATATTTTAAATAATACAAAATTTAAACGTGGTGGAAAAAATCTTTATACTAACGTTGATATTGATTTGTATACTGCAATGCTGGGAGGTGATAAAACCATTGAAACTTTAAGCGGAAAAGTAAAACTTAAAATTAAACCCGAAACCAAAAACAATGCAAAAGTAAAACTAAAAGGAAAAGGATTTCCAGTTTATAAAAAGGAAGGAGAGTTTGGTGATCTATACATAACCTACCATGTTAAAAATCCTACAAATTTAACTGATAAAGAAAAAAAATTGTTTAACGAACTTTCAAAATTGAGATAGTATGAAGGCAAGCAACTTAATTCCAATAGAGCAATTTTGTGAAAGATATGAAATAGAATTTTCATTTATCGATTCTTTAAACGATTATGGATTGATTGAAATTACATATATAGAAAAAGATCAATTTATTGAAATAGAAAAGATCCATAAAGTTGAAAAACTAATTAGATTACACGATGAACTTGGTGTTAATTTTGAAGGAATTGATATCATTACCAATTTGATGCAAAAGATTGAAGACCTTCAAAATGAAATTAATTCAATACAAAACAGACTTAACATTTACGAGGATTAACCTTATCTAATTAGACAAATATCAAAGTGTTTTCTGTTTTCACCTAAGCACACGTACTCCAATGATGGTCTTATTAATAATATTTATTGTACTTACTTAATAATTATCAAATTTTGGAGTTGTTACCTTTACTCGGACACAAAATTTAAGACTGTTTGTTATAAAACAAATATCTCTAATATATTTACAGCTGGCGATATGCATAGAGGTCAATCATTAATTGTTTGGGCAATTTCAGAAGGTAGAGAAGCTGCAAAAGAAGTTGATTTATTTTTAATCGGTGAAAGCAATCTGCCTACAAAAGGTTGTGGAGATTTACCAGGTGTTTAGTTTGAATTATACTTAGTGAATCATTAATTTAGCATTGATTTTGAGATTTATCCAAAAATATTTTATCTAAATTTAAAACCATGAAACAAAGAAAACTATTAATGATACCAGGGCCTATTGAATTTGAACCGGAAGTTTTACGTTCTATGAGTATGGTTAC
>DAOVTF010000207.1 GCA_030633225.1 Flavobacteriaceae bacterium | reverse complement strand
CACCTATTAATAATATTTTAGATATAGATTCAAAAAAGGTTTTAATTATTGATAGTTTAGGCATTTATGATAACCTTTTATTTAAACCACAAACCGTTGTTTTAATTCAATCTCCCAGAATTAATTTAGATCGTTTAATTGAAAAATTGGATCCAAAATTTATTATAGTTGATGGTTCAAATTATAAAAGCTATATTAATCATTGGAAAAAATCATGTGAAAATAAATCTATAAATTTTCACAATACTTCACAGAATGGTGCCTTTGACTACATATACTAGACTAATTTCTCCTACAATTTTATGTATATTTGCTCGTTTAAAAAGAAAAATATAATAGCGTAATTAAAAAATATTTTATGAAAATAATAGTTCCAATGGCTGGGATAGGTTCTCGACTAAGACCTCATACTTTAACCATACCCAAACCCTTAACTTTATTAGCGGGTAAACCAATAGTTCAACGATTGGTGGAAGATATTGTAAAAGTTGTTGATCAAAAAGTAGATGAAATAGCTTTTGTTATTGGCCCTACTTTTCCGAATAACACGGAAGAAAAACTAATGAAAATTTCTAAAAGTTTAAATGCAGTTGGTAAGGTTTTTATTCAAGAAGAAGCATTAGGTACTGCCCACGCCATTCAATGTGCGAAAGAATCACTTGAAGGGTCTTGCGTTGTGGCATTTGCTGATACTTTATTTAAAGCAGATTTCACTTTAGATTCTCAATCAGATGGTGCAATTTGGGTAAAACAAGTAGAAGAACCAAGCGCCTATGGTGTTGTAAAATTGAATGATGGAATTATTACTGATTTTGTTGAAAAACCTCAAGAATTTGTGTCAGATCTTGCAATTATAGGAATCTATTATTTTAAAAAAGGAGAAATTTTACGAGACGAAATTCAATATCTTTTAGATAATGATATAAAAGAAAAAGGAGAATATCAATTGACCAATGCTTTAGAGAATATGAAGCAAAAAGGGTTAAAATTTGTTCCTGGTCAAGTGAGTGAATGGATGGATTGTGGCAATAAAGATATTACCGTTGAAACTAATGGCAGAGTATTAAAATTTGCACAAAAAGATGGTCAAAACTTAGTCTCTAAAACAGTTAAACTTATAAATTCAAATATAATTGACCCTTGCTATGTTGGCGAAAACGTAGTTTTAAAAAATTCAACTATTGGTCCAAACGTATCTTTAGGAGATGACAGCTTGGTTGAGAATTCAATTATAGAAAATTCTTTAATTCAAACGAATACTAATGTAAAAAATGCTAATTTAAATAATGCAATGATTGGAAATCACGCTTATTTTGATGGAAAATTTACTTCCGTAAGTATTGGAGATTATTCAGTATTAAACTAAACAATTGAAAAGTAAAATAAGACATATTATTTTTATTGTTGGGGCGTTTATGATTCCTTTTTTTGTTTGTGCTCAAGAAGATGTTGCATCAACAGAAGACATGCTTATTGAACAACAAAACATTAATTTTCAAACTTTCTTTTTTGAATCTTTAAAACAAAAAGCGATTGGTAATTATGATAAGGCAGTTTATGCTTTAGAAACATGTAATAATATTGATAGCGAGAATGTAGCTGTTTTATATGAGCTTTCTAAGAATTATGTTTTTTTATTAAAATATTCAGAAGCGGAATATTATATTTTAAAAGGATTAGAAATTGAACCGTCAAATCTTTATATGCTCAAGCATTTAAAAGAAATCAAATCAAATCAAAACGATTACGTGGGAGCTATTAATATTCAAAAAAAGATTATTAAAATAGATTCAGATGAAGAATCAGAACTTGTAATATTATATATAAAATCTGGTGAAATTGAAAATGCAATTGCACTACTAAAAAAATTAGACATTAAAAATAAATTACCATCAGATTTAAAGGCTTTAAAAAAATCGCTGATTCGAGAAGAACCGAAACAAGAGTTTCAAAATTCTATTGTTATAGAACCCATCCCAAAGAATAAATTAGATAATTTAAAAGAGGATTATAAATTAAAAAATGATTTTAATTCATTAAAATTGGTTCTAGAAAGAGAGTTAAAAACTAAGCAATATTTAGATCTTTTAAAAGATAGCGAGAATGCCATAAATTTGTATCCGGCTCAACCTATTGTGTATTTGATGAATGGCGTAGCATTAAATAATTTAAGAAAATACAATGAAGGTATTAAAATTTTGGAAACAGGTTTAGAATATCTTGTTGATGATAACAAACTAGAATCTCAATTTATGGAACAACTTAGTCTAAGTTATAAGGGGTTGGGAGAAAACAAGAAAGCAACCAGTTATTATAAAAAAGCTATTGAACTTCGAAACAAATAAATGATAGTATGCTAAAAAACATTACCCTTATTTTTGTTTTTCTTCTTCTACTTACTTCTTGTAAAAGCACAAAAGACACAAGTAATAATATAGCCAATCTATCTGCCAAAAATGTTATAAAAAAAAACAACGAAGTCAGATTTGATAAAACTAAAATTAAAGCAAGCTTACTTGTAAAATACCAAGGAAAAGCAGATTTACCTAATTTGAATGCCTCGATGCGTTTAGTTAAAGATTCGGTTATTTGGTTAAGTTTTTCAAAATTAGGATTTCCGATAGCAAAATTAATGATAACACCAACTGAGGTTAAATTCTACGAAAAAATTTCAAGATCATATTTTGTTGGGAACTATGAGTTTATAAGTAATTTATTAGGTGCAGATTTTGATTTTAATAAAGTCCAAAACTTGTTTTATGGAGAAACTTTATTGGACTTGAATAATGACAAATATAAAGCAAGGGTTAGTCAAAATGCATATGAGTTAACTCCCAAAAAAGAAAATAAAATTTTTGAAATTCTCTTTTTCATAAACCCAGTTACATTCAAATTGGCAAAAGAAGAGTTTAAACAGAAGGATAAAGATCAAATTTTAACAATTTTATATAAAGATTTTGATAAAATAAATGAATCTTTGTTCCCTAAAGGATTTATAATTAAAGCTCAAGGGAAAAAGAGAAAAACCACCATTGATGTTAATTATAAAAATGTTTTATTTGATACGCCAATAAGCTTTCCTTTTAAGATCCCTAGCGGATATAGAAAGATTGAAATTAAATGAAGTTAATTAAAATTCAAATATTGAAAAAAAAAGACATTAAACTAAATAAGCTTTTTACAAAGCGAAAAGATGTCTTCTTAATTCTTCTTCTTTTAATTTTACCAATAATTTCTTTCAGCCAAAGCAGACAAGAGCTTGAAAAACAAAGAATTATAATTCAAAAAGAAATAAAAGAAATAAATTCATTATTGTTTAAATCTCAAAAAAAAGAGAAAAACTTACTTTCTGACCTTTCCGATTTGAATAAGCGAATTACTGCTAGATCTCGATTGATTGAAAACATAAATAAAGAAACAAAACTCCTTACAGAAGAAATTAAAGAGAATCAACTTCAAGTAGATCAATTACAAAGCCGATTAGAGGTCTTAAAAAAAGATTATGCAAATATGGTGGTTCAGTCTTATAAAAGCCGAACCAAACAAAGCAGGCTGATGTTTTTGCTCTCGTCTCAAGATTTTTTACAAGCATATAAACGAATGCAATACATTAATCAATATGCTAATTATCGCGAAAAACAAGGAGAAGAAATCACATTAGAAACTATAAAACTTCAAAATTTAAATGACTATTTAAAAGATACAAAAACTGAAAAGGAAATGCTTTTAGTAGTTAATCAAAAAGAAAAAGACAGTATTGGTAAGGAAAAAATTTCACAGGAAAGTTTAGTAAAATCTGTTAAAAAGAAAGAAAAAAAATATATTACTCAAATAAAACAAAAGCAAAAAGCAGAAAAACTAATTGACAAAAAAATTGAAAAACTAATTGCTGAAGCAATTGCAAAGTCTAAGAAAAAATCTAATCTTAAAAGCTCGGGTTTTGCTTTGACTCCAGAAGCAAAAAAATTAGAAAAAGACTTTATTTCAAATAAAGGAAAATTACCATCACCGGTTGAAAGAGGAGTTGTAGTTAGACATTTTGGAAAACAATCTCACCCTACATTAAGAGGAATTACTATTGAAAGTAACGGAGTTTTTTACGCCACAGAAAAAAATGCTAATGCTCGTGTTATTTTTAACGGGAAAGTATTGGCAATTCAAGTACTTCCAGGTAAAAAGAAAGCTGTTTTAATTCAGCATGGAAATTACATTTCTGTTTACAAAAACTTGGATAATGTAACAGTTCAAAAAGGAGATAAGGTATCTACTAAACAAGAATTAGGTAAAATACACACCGATAAAACTACTGGAAAAACAATTTTAGCATTTGTTCTTTTTAAAGAAATTCATCGTCAGAATCCTGAAGAATGGGTTTACAAAATTTAATTTTTTAGTAAACTTATAATGTCTCTTAAACAAGTAGTTGAAAAAGAATTATCAGAAAGCATT
>DAOVTF010000198.1 GCA_030633225.1 Flavobacteriaceae bacterium | reverse complement strand
CTGCCGAAATTTAGTTTTCTTTCTGATGTAAATATCTGGTTAATTGCATAGATAGATCTAATAAAATAATTTTAGCATTCCCATTGCGTTCAATATGATATATAGCATCTTCAATAGCATTATTTATATCTTCAATATTTTTACCATGAATAAATGGAGCAAACTTATTTATATCAAAATCTGAGGATTGTGATTTAAAAAAAACTAGATTATTTGCCTTATAATTAGTTAACATAGCCTGCCTAAAAAGATGGGAGCAATAATTTAAAAACCTCTTTTGTGTTTCTCTACCAGTCTTAGAAATTTCATCACTCCACATAATTAAATCTTGTATAACACTAGCATCTCCTTTCACTTTAAATGCAGATCTGACCCAAGTAATAAACCACTTTTCAAAAATCATCTCATTATCATCATGGTGTAACAAATGTAAAGCCTTATTCCAGTTTCCTTGCGACTGATGTGCAATTATTGCTGCTTGGTTTTCTTCAATACTATGTTCAACAATCAATGTCGTTTTTATTTTGGTTTCGCTTAGTGCCTTAAAATATAACACTTGACAACGAGATAAAATGGTTTTAATTATTTGCTCTTCATTTTCAGCAATTAATAAAAAAAGTGTATCCTTTGGTGGTTCTTCTATTAGTTTTAATAATTTATTTGATGCTGAAATATTCATTTTTTCAGCCATCCAAATTATCATTACTTTATGTCCACCTTCATAAGATTTTAATACCAATTTATTGACAATCTCTTCAGCTTCATCAACTCCTATTTGACCTTGTTTATTTTCTATTCCTAACTTTTGATACCAATTAAATAAACTGCCATAAGGTGTTTTCTCAACAAAATCTCTCCACTCTTCTAAAAAGAAATTACTAACTGGATGCTTTTTAACTTTTTCATTTACCGCAACAGGAAAAGCGAAATGTAAATCAGGATGAGCTAGTTTTTTAAATTTTAAATTACAGTCTTCCCTTCCCGTATTATTTTCACCATCACTATTATTACATAAAATATATTGAGCATATGCAATTGCCATTGGCAAGGTTCCGCTACCTTTAGGACCCACAAATAGTTGGGCATGCGAAATTCTACCAGATTCAACAGTTTTTATCAAATTGGTTTTTATTTTTTTTTGCCCGATAATATCTTTAAAAAGCATAAGTATTAATCTATGAATACAAAGAAAATAAATTTTACTTGAATACCTTGATATTTTAAATACTTATTATTTTGTAAAAAACAGTATTTTTGCCAAAATCAAAAATGTAAATACATAAATATATTTGTGTATGACTCATTCTAAGTTCCATCATGGTTATTATTACATTACAGAGAAAAAAATGTATTGGTTGCAATTATTGTGTTGAATTAGCGCCTAAACAATTTCAAATGTCTAAAAAAGACGGAAAATCTGTTTTACTGCATTCTAATGATAAAAAAGGTTTTTTTACTTTAAAATCTCCTGATGTTTCCATTTTAGAAGATTCTGTAAAAGCTAAAGAAGCGTGCCCTGTAAAAATAATTAGTGTTAAGATAAAATAAGTCTGATATTTTATTTTGTATATTTACCTAAATTATTTCGAACACACATTGAGAGTTTTTTATTATCAAAATGTTGATTGATTTTATATTGAAAATTCCTTTTTTTAAAAGGCCGAATGATGAAGTTTGCTATAAAATTAATAATTAATTTAGACTCTCAATTCAAAATATTAAACATATTATGAGCTGTAAATCTTGCTCAACCTCTATAAATGGATTGCCTTTAGGCTGTAAAAATAATGGCGCTTGTTCTTCAGGTAGTTGTGATAAACTTACTGTTTTCGATTGGCTTTCCAATATGACCCTACCAAACAATCAAGAACCTTTTGATATTATGGAGGTTCGTTTTAAAAATGGTAGAAAATCCTTTTATAAGAACACTAAAAAACTCACTATTTGTATTGGCGATATTGTTGCTGTTGAAACCTCTCCCGGTCATGATATTGGTATTGTTTCCCTTACTGGAGAATTGGTTAAAGTTCAAATGAAAAAGAAAAATGTTGCCATTGACAATGAAGAACTTAAACAAATATACCGAAAAGCATCGCAAAAAGATATTGATATTTGGACAACGGCACGGGACAAAGAATTAGATGTTCAAAAAAAATCTCGTTTAATTATTAGTCGTTTAGGACTAAAAATGAAACTTTCTGATATTGAATTTCAAGGTGATGGAAATAAGGCCACCTTTTTCTATACTGCTGATGAACGTGTAGATTTTAGACTATTAATTAGAGAATTGGCTGGTACTTTTAGTATTCGTGTTGAAATGAAACAAGTTGGCTTACGTCAAGAAGCAGCTCGCTTAGGCGGAATAGGATCTTGTGGTAGAGAACTTTGCTGTTCAACCTGGTTAACTGATTTTAGATCCGTGAGCACTTCAGCCGCTCGATATCAACAACTATCTTTGAATCCGCAGAAATTGGCGGGTCAATGTGGAAAATTAAAATGTTGTTTAAACTACGAATTAGATTCTTATTTAGATGCTTTAAAACATTTTCCAAAAACTGATCTTTGGTTGAAAACCGAAAAAGGTTTAGCTGTTTTTCAAAAAATGGATATTTTTAATGGTTGGTTGTGGTATGCCTACAAAGAAAATCCAATGCATTGGCATAAATTATCTGTTGAACAAGCCAATCAAATTATTGAATTAAATAAAGAGAATAAAAAAGGACAGAATCTGGAAGAATATGCCTTAGAACTTGATTTTGATGTTCCTGAAGAATCAAATTTCACTGATGTTGTAGGGCAAGATAGTTTAACAAGATTTGATAAGCCTAAGCATAAAAAGAAAAGAAGAAAAGGTCGTAATTACAGAAATAAGAACATGAATAAAAAACCCGTTCAAAATAAAAACAAATAAATTTGTGATACATTTTAATAAAATAATAATTTATTTAAATAAATTTTCCCTGTTTTCGGTGGTTTTAATTGGATTACAATCTTGTAATGAAAGCATAATTTTTGATCAATTTGAAAATATTGAAAATAGTAGATGGCATAAAGATTCTATTCTTAATTTTACTATTAATTCATTAGATACCATTAGTAAAAACAATATTTACATCAATCTTAGAAACGATAAAGATTATGAATTTAGTAATTTATTCTTAATTGTAAGTATTGGTTTCCCTGATAATTATAAGATTGTTGATACTTTAGAATATGAAATGACCTCACCTGAAGGACGTTTTTTAGGTACAGGTTTTTCAGACATAAAAGAAAATAAATTAGAATATAAAACCCATGTAACATTTCCTGTAAAAGGGGATTATAATATTTCAGTACAACAAGCTATGCGAAAAACAAGAAATATTGAAGGTTTAGAATTTTTGAATGGGATTACAGATGTTGGTGTACAAATTGAAAAAGTTAAATAATGACGAAAAAGAAGAAAAAAGCAGCAACTTCAAAATACACCAAATGGATTTGGAAATTATTCTTAGGGGGTATTGTGTTTGCTTTTCTTATATTTTTATTAGCTTCTTTAGGTGTTTTTGGTAAGTTACCAACCTTTGAAGAATTAGAAAATCCTGAAAATAATTTAGCTACTGAAGTAATATCTATTGATGGAGTTACATTAGGAAAATATTATCGTGAAAATAGAACTCCGGTTAAATATACCGAATTACCAAAAAATTTAATTAATGCATTAGTTGCTACCGAAGATGAACGTTTTTATGAGCACTCAGGGATTGATTTACGAGGTTTAACGAGAGCTATTGTAAAACTTGGTAAAGATGGTGGTGCCAGTACAATTACTCAACAATTATCTAAAATGCTCTTTACCAAGAGGGCTTCAGGAAATATTTTTAAACGGCTAGTTCAAAAGGTAAAAGAATGGGTTATTTCTGCTCGTCTTGAGCAACAATATACTAAAAACGAAATCATTACTATGTATCTTAACAAATATGATTTTGGACATAATGCAGTTGGAATCCGATCAGCAGCAAGAATTCATTTTGGTAAAGAACCAATTGAAATGAATACAGAAGAGTCGGCCATGTTAGTAGGTATGTTAAAAAATTCTTCTTTATACAATCCAATGCGAAGATCTGAAATGGTTCAGCAGCGACGTAATGTGGTTTTAAAACAAATGACAAGAAATGAATTTATTACCGAAAAGGTAAAAGATTCACTACAAAATCTACCCTTAAAATTAGATATAAATCTTGAAGGTCATAGTGATGGAACTGCAACTTATTTTAGAGAATATGTGCGTGATTTTATGAAAAAATGGATGAAAAACAATCCAAAACCAAATGGTGAGAGCTATAATATTTATCGAGATGGTTTAAAAATATATGTGACTCTTGATTCTCGTATGCAAAAATATGCTGAAGAAGCTACTGAAGAGCATATGAGTAATTTGCAAAAAGCATTATTTAAGCAGCAAAAGAAAAATAAAACCGCTCCATTTTATGATTTAGATTCTAAGCAAATAGATAGAAGTATGTTGTTGGCGATGAAACGAAGTGACAGGTGGCGAAAAATGAAAAAAAGCGGAGTTTCTGAGAAAGAAATTTTAGCCTCATTTCATAAAGAATTAGAAATGAAATTATTTTCCTGGAGAGATGCTATTGATACTTTAATGACTCCTTATGATTCTATCAAATACAATAAATTTATATTGCAATCGGGCTTATTATCAACT
>DAOVTF010000223.1 GCA_030633225.1 Flavobacteriaceae bacterium | reverse complement strand
AATAATGGTAAAAAGTTGAAGCAGAATACAATACAATTAAACTTGCACCATAAATACTAAAACTAACAATATGTTTGGCACTTCCATAAGTGCTTGAATATACTACTAATAAAACTAGTGCAATAATACTTAAAACCAGTCCTAATGCATGAGATATTACATTGAGTTTTTCTTCTTTCGGATCGTAATAAGTTATTTTATCCATTAGAGTTTTAGTAAAAGGTTAATTAATAATCTGTTTTTGAAATGAAGTTTGGCTTATCTTAATTTCCTCTGTAAGCGATGTTAATATTACTTCATGAGTTATATTTTTCAGAGTTATTCTCTCATCTATAGTTATGTTGGTAGTTGAAATAAATTCATGAAATTTAAAGCGTAAATTTCCAGGACTTCCACTAAAAAAAGTATAAGAAAATCTTTTTTTACAATCGTAAAATGTTATGGGTACAACAGGTATTTGGTGTTCAATTGCTAATCGAAATGCTCCATTATGAAATTTATCAAGAACTATATTTTCGTCATCAGGAACTTGTCCTTCAGGAAATATACAAACACTAAGTCCGTTTTGTAATTTCCTTTGTGCTTCTAAAAATGCAATTTTTCTACTTTTCGTATCTTCTCGGTCAACTAAAATACAGGTTCGTTTGTAAACATATCCAAAAACAGGAATTTTAGCTAATTCTTTTTTGCCTAAAAAAACAAAGGGATTATCAGTTATTGCTAACATTAACATAATGTCAATCATAGAGGTATGGTTAGGGCAAAACATATAACTATCACTTTTTTTAGGTTTTAGTTCACCAACAACTCTAGCTTTAAAACCCATTACAAAGAGTATTGTTTTAGCCCAAGCTCGGGCAATTTTAAAAAAAACAGGATACCATTTTTCTCTAGATATTACAACTACTAAAACGGGAAGAGCAAAAATTATTGTACCAATCATCCAGCCATAAAACCATAATCTCCAAAATAAAATCAGTATGTTTTTAAAAAATTTCATTGAGAGCAAAAGTAAAAATTATTATCACATAAAATATAAACTGACCTTGAGATATTAATTTTCTTAACAGAAAATATAAACATATTTTATAATGATATAATTTAATGCTAAATTATTTTTATATATTTATTGATTATTAATCATTAAACCTTATAACTATGAATTTTTTGTATTTTATTATTATTGGAGCAGTAGCTGGATGGATTGCTGGAAACATTATGAAAGGTGGTGGATTTGGCCTACTTGTTAATATTATTCTTGGAATTGTTGGTGGAGCTGTTGGTGGTTGGGTTTTTGGACTTCTTGGAATAGGTTCAGGTGATGGGCTAATCGGTTCACTGGTTACATCAGTTGTAGGAGCATCATTAGTTTTGTTTATAGCAGGATTGTTTAAAAAATGATGTATGTTTTGTAGATAAATTAAAGTGGCGTTGGCCACTTTTTTTATGCTTTACAAAATCTAAATATGTATTTTTGTTTTCTAATTATTAGTAAAACAATTAAAATGTCAAGAATACTTACAGGTGTGCAAAGTACAGGAACTCCTCATTTAGGAAATTTATTAGGCGCGATCATTCCAGCAATTGAAATGTCAAAAAAATCAAAAGAAGAATCTTTTTTGTTTATTGCTGATATGCATTCGCTTACACAAATAAAAGATGCTAAAAATTTAAGGGAAAACACATACAGTACAGCTGCAACCTGGCTAGCATTTGGTTTAGATGTTGAAAAAACTGTTTTTTATCGTCAAAGTGATGTTCCACAAGTAACCGAATTATCTTGGTATTTAAGTTGTTTTTACCCATACCAAAGATTGACCTTAGCACATAGTTTTAAAGATAAAGCGGATAGATTGGAAGATATAAATTCTGGGTTATTCACTTATCCCATGTTAATGGCAGCAGATATTTTATTGTATGATGCTGATGTTGTGCCTGTAGGAAAAGATCAATTGCAACATTTAGAAATGAGTCGTGATGTTGCGAATAGGTTTAACCATCAAATGGGCGATACTTTAATTCCGCCAAAGGCAAAGATTCAAGAAAACACCATGTATGTTCCGGGAACTGATGGTGAGAAAATGAGTAAATCTAAAGGGAATATTATTGATATTTTTTTACCGGATAAACAATTGCGTAAGCAAATTATGAAAATAAAAACGGATTCTACTCCGTTAGAAGATCCTAAAGATCCTGATAATTGTAATTTATTTAATCTTTATAAATTAGTTGCAACCGAAGAGCAGATATCTAAAATGAAGGAAAATTATTTAGCCGGAAATTATGGTTATGGCCATGCTAAACAAGCTTTTTATGAATTACTTATAGATAAATATGCTAAAGAACGCGAGTTATATAATCTTTATATAAATAATATACCAGAAATAGATAAAGCACTTGCAATTGGAGCTAAAAAAGCACACAAAATTGCTGATGATGTTCTTGCTAGAGTTAGAACAAAACTGGGATACTAAAATTTAATGATGAGTTAGGAATACTGATTTTATCTATTCAAACAATTCATAATTATTTAAGGCGCCGGATTTGGTTGTAGCTCTTGAATTTTATTTATTTTCTCTAAAGTGTCTTCGGATAAATTAATATTTATACTAGCAATATTTTCTTTGAGTTGCTCCATAGTTGTTGCGCCAATAATATTACTGGTCACAAAAGGTTGTTGGGTAACAAAAGCTAAAGAAAATTGAGCTAAACTTAAATTTAAACTCTCTGCCAATTCAGCGTATTTCTTTGTTAAAAATTGTGATTGATCTGCATTATATCTTGAAAAAACAGGAAATAGTTTTAGTCGAGATCCGCTAGGCATTTTACCATTTAAATATTTACCTGATAACATACCAAACGCCATAGGTGAGTAAGCTAACAAACCAATATTTTCTCTCATGGAAATTTCTGCCAACCCAATTTCAAAGGTTCTATTTAATAGTGAATATGGATTTTGAATAGTTTTACAACGGGTAAAATTATTTTTTAAACTTTCATCAAGATGACGCATGACTCCCCAAGGAGTTTCATTAGATACACCATAATTTCTAATCTTACCTTGTTGAACCAAAGAGTCTAATTTTTCAATTATCTGTTTAAAATTATCTTGCCATTTTTCTTCAAAATTGTGCTTGTAATTTCTTGTCCCAAAAAAATTTGTATTCCTTTCTGGCCAGTGTAATTGATATAAATCTATATAATCTGTTTTTAGTCTTTTAAGACTTTTTTCTATTGCATCATCTATAGATTTATTAGAAAAACCCATATTTTTTCTAATATATTTCAACCCAGGACTTGGTCCGGTAATTTTTGTTGCAATGACCAAATCTTCACGTTTTTGGTTTTTTAACCAATTACCAATATATTTTTCAGTTGATCCTTGTGTTTCTTTTCTTCCGGGAACAGAGTACATCTCTGCAGTATCAATAAAGTTTATTCCTTTTTCAATGGCATAATTCAATTGTTCATGTGCTTCAACTTCGGTATTTTGTTCGCCAAAAGTCATGGTGCCAAAACAGATTTTACTTATTTTGATATTGGTCTTTGGTAGTGTAGTGTATTTCATTTTTCTTTTAATCAAGAGACCCCAGGTTGCTCGGGGATGACAATTAATATTATTTCATAATCGCTTCAATTCCAGGTAAGGTTTTTCCTTCTAACATCTCCAACATTGCACCGCCACCAGTTGAAATATAGCTTACTTTATCGGCTAAATTAAACTGTTTAACAGCAGCAACAGAATCACCTCCACCAACTAGAGAAAATGCACCTTCAGATGTAGCATCGGCAATAGCATTACCAATTTCAATAGTTCCTTTAGCAAACTTTTTCATTTCAAAAACACCTATAGGTCCATTCCATAAAATAGTTTTTGAATCAGCTATTACAAATGAAAAACCAATATTTGTTTTTGGTCCGGCATCTAAACCCATCCATCCATCAGGAATATCATAAGCATCACATATTTGCGTATTTGCATCTTCGTTAAAAGAATCTGCAGCAATCACATCAATAGGTAAATGAATTCTTGTGTTTTTTTGTTTTGCTAAGTTCAAAATATCTTGAGCAACATCTAATTTATCGTTCTCTACCAATGAATCACCAACATTTCCACCTTTTACTT
>DAOVTF010000026.1 GCA_030633225.1 Flavobacteriaceae bacterium | reverse complement strand
TTTTCAGTTTTATAAACAACAGGGTCTTCGGCATTTTTAGAGTATAAATAATACATAGCTCCTGTAAAGGTGATTACTATAAAAAGTAAAATAAAAATTGTTACTGACTTCTTCATTTATTGATATTATTTAATTATTATTTATTCTGTTCTTAAGGCTTCCACCGGTTTTAATTTAATAGCATTTTGCGCGGGAATTAAACCTGCTAATAATCCAGATACTATTAAAATAGTTAATGCAGCTGAGATTACTCTTAGATCAACACTTGGATTTAGAAACATATCTATTGGTCCAATTAAATCTAAAACATAATTAATTATATAAATTAAAAATGCTCCAAAAACGATACCTGCCATTCCCGAAATAATTGTTAAAAATACAGATTCGGTAAGAATCTGGTTACGAATATTTCCAGGAGAGGCTCCTAAAGCTCTTCTAATTCCTATTTCTTTAGTACGCTCTTTTACAACAATAAGCATAATATTACTAACTCCTATCACACCAGACAATAATACAAGTGTACCTACAAAATAAGCGATTACTCTAAGTGCCATAAATAGGCTTTCAACACGGTTGAATTGTTCAAAGAGGTCAAAGTGACCAACTGCCCGCTCATCATCTGGATGAATTTTGTGATTCTTTTTAACGATGTCAAAAATATCATTCTTTATACTTGTTATCGGTGTTCCGTCCATTGCGGTTATAGCCATCCAACCAACTCGATCTCCCATATTAAAAGCTTGAGAAAAAGAAGTGAATGGTACAAAAATTTCTTTTTGCCCTTCTTCACTATCTCCACCTGATGATTTTTTTGTGTAAGTGCCAATTACCATAAAATTTACACCTTGAATTTTAATATAGGTACCTATTGGATTTTCTTCTTTATCGTACAGGCTTCTTTGAACTCCTTCACCAATTATCGCTACTTTTCTCTTTTCATTGATGTCACCATAATTGATAAACCTACCCGAAGTAATATTCATAGGTTCTTGTTTTATGAATTCTGGATAATCTCCATATACATTAAAAGCACCGGTTTTTAAACCTCTTACAACATTGTTGTTTCCATTAAATCCACCCAATTGATTACGAGGTGAAATAAATCTTAAATTAGGTACATTCTCTTTTATATCTTCAACATCACTTAAACGATAATTATATCGTCTTCCTTTTGCCATTCCTTCATATGATTTTGAAACTGTACGAGTCCACATAAACATAGTATTTGTAGCAATATCACCAAAATCTTGTCTTATACCATTTTCTAAGCCTTTACCTGCAGCCAATAATAGAATAAGAATAAAAATTCCCCAAAAAACACCAAAAGCAGTCAATACGGTTCTAAACCAATTACTGGTTAATACTTCTAATATTTCGTTCCAACGATCTCGGTTAAACATAATTTATTCGTCTCTTAAGGCTTCAATAGGTTGAATATTAGCTGCTCTCCAAGAAGGAAAAAACCCTGCTAGAGCACCTGCAATTATTAATATAAATACCATGGATATTGCTATTGAAAAATTTACTGATGGGTTGAGAATATAATCAACTTCAACATTGGGCCCAACAATTTCAAGTAAGGCCATACTTAATATCAAACCAGCAAATCCTGAAATGGTAGTAACAAAAATTGATTCACGTAAGATCATTGCAACTATTGACCAAGGTTTTGCACCTAGTGCTTTTCTAATTCCAATTTCTTTAGTACGTTCTTTAACAACTATCAACATAATATTACTAACCCCAACAACGCCAGCAATAATTGTACAAATACCCACAAACCAAAAGAAGTATGCTATGCTATCAGTTAATGTATAAAATCGTTTGGCCTCATCAAGCATATTATGAACGTTTATAGCACTCATATCATCTGGAGCAACTGAATGAGCTTGTTGTAAATATTGTTTGATATTGGCAGTAAATTTTGTAGAAACTTCAAGTGCTTTCTCAAAACTTTCTTCTGGTTTAAGTGTAAAACCCATTTCGCCAATTCTATTGGATCCATTAAAAACATTTTGTGCGGTAGTGATTGGAATAAATACACGATTTTCTTCACGTTCACCACCTTCATCACTATAAATACCAATAATTTTAAAGTTAATACCTGATAATTGTAAGTATTCATTTAAAGGGTTTTCAACTTTATTAAGAAGTTCTCGTTTAATTTTGTTACTTACAACAACCACTTTATTATTAGTTTCGATGTCGGTATTATTAATATAACGACCCGATAACATTTTCTGATTTTCTATTTGTTGTAAATTAGGGTCAACACCTCTAACGCCATAAGAGCCAGATTCTTCTTTATAATTAATGGTAGCTCCACGAACCCTAAATTGACCCGTTTTATATTCTAGTTGATCACCATAAACCGAATTGATATGGTCATAGTTAGAATTCTGCATTTGAATCCTTCTTCCAGGATTTAAACCTTTATGTTTTTTTGTGGTAACTTGAGTCCATACCCAAATACGATTGGTAGCATCTGCTTCAAACTCTTTGCGAATACCATTTTGCATACCTTGACCAAACCCCAATAGAATTACTAATATAAAAATACCTGAAGCTACTGAAAGTCCAGTAAGGAATGTCCGTAATTTATTTTTACGAATGGTTTCAAATATCTCTTGCCAGCGATCAAGATCGAACATTAAAAGTTTTATTTTTTGATTAAAGCCCGTAGTGCTTAAACTACTTTAATAATAGACGCAAATAAGGTATATTTTGTTACAGTTAAAATTGAAATAATAAATATTGTTTTATTACTAATAATATCTTTTGAATTTGAATTATTTTAATTTTACTTTTGCAGATGCAAAACAAAGTCCTGATTTTAGATTTCGGTTCACAGTTTACTCAACTCATTGCTAGAAGAGTTAGAGAATTAAATATTTACTGTGAAATTCATCCTTACAATAGTGAAAAGTTTAATATTGATGATTACAAAGCTGTAATTCTATCAGGGAGTCCGCACTCTGTGAGAGGTGAAAACGTACCACATCCAGATCTGTCGCAAATTAAGGGCAAGAAGCCATTATTGGGTATTTGTTACGGAGCTCAGTACTTAGCTCATTTTTATGGAGGAAAAGTTGGTTCATCTAATTCAAGAGAATATGGCAGAGCAAATTTGAGTAATATTGATAATTCCAATGAACTTTTTAAAGAGATTAAAAACGGTTCTCAAGTTTGGATGAGCCATAGCGATACTATATTGGATATGCCTGATAATTATAAAGTAATTGCCAGCACAGAAGATGTTGTAAATGCTGCGTATAGAATTGAGGGAGAAGACACTTATGCCATTCAATTTCATCCGGAAGTGTATCACTCAAAAGATGGAAAACAATTATTGGAAAATTTTTTGGTAAATATTGCTCAAGTAAAACAAGAGTGGACACCAAATTCATTTGTAGAAACTACAGTAAATGAAATAAAAGAAAAAGTAGGTAATGATAAAGTAGTTTTAGGTCTTTCTGGTGGTGTAGATTCAACAGTAGCCGCTGTTTTATTAGATAAAGCTATTGGTGAAAACCTGTATTGTATTTTTGTTAATAACGGATTACTTCGTAAAAACGAATTTGAAAATGTATTAGATCAATACGAGCATATGGGACTTAATGTAAAAGGTGTTGATGCTACGGATAGATTTTTAGATAAATTAAAGGGACTTTCTGATCCTGAGAAAAAACGTAAAGCTATAGGTAATGTTTTTATTGATGTTTTTGATGATGAAGCTCATTTAATCGAAGATGTTAAATGGTTGGCACAAGGTACAATATACCCTGATGTTATTGAATCAGTGTCTGTTACTGGTGGACCATCAGCTACTATTAAATCACATCATAATGTTGGAGGTTTACCTGATTATATGAAATTAAAAATTGTAGAACCTTTGCGAATGATCTTTAAGGATGAGGTTAGAAGAGTAGGGAAGAGTTTGGGTATTGATCCTGAATTATTAGGTCGACACCCTTTTCCGGGACCTGGTTTGGCAATTAGAATATTAGGAGATATTACTGCAGAGAAAGTTAGAATTTTACAAGAAGTTGATGCAATTTTTATAAATGGATTAAAAAAATGGAATCTTTACGATGAAGTGTGGCAAGCAGGTGCCATGTTATTACCCGTTAATTCTGTTGGTGTAATGGGAGATGAAAGAACTTATGAAAAAGCTATTGTATTACGTGCTGTAGAATCAACAGATGGTATGACTGCAGATTGGGTTGATCTACCCTATAAATTTTTACAAGAAACTTCTAACAAAATTATAAATGGTGTTAAAGGTGTAAATCGAGTAGTTTACGATATTAGTTCAAAACCACCTGCGACAATTGAGTGGGAATAGTTCAAAACAATATTCCCAAAGTGGATTACCTTTTATTTGTATTTTCTATATCTCAATAATATAAAACCTTTACTCATGAACTATCTAGTTTTTTTGTAAGTTTGTTTTGAAAAACCAAGTGATTATTTAATCGAATTCTAAATGAAAAATATTAAAATACTGATATTATTACTTTTTACAGGAATATTTTCAATTATTGCACAACAGAAGAAATTTGTTACTTATAAAGTTTCTGAAGGAGAAACGATTCAAAGTATTTCTAAAAAACTATCTATAACACCTTTTGATTTGTTAAAACTAAATCCAGATGTTGATAAAGATTTAAGTGTGAATGATATTTTAATTGTTCCAAATAAAGACTTTGAACCTGGTAATGAAATTGTAAAAATTGATCTAAGTATGATCAGTGCAAAGGATATTATAGTTGATAATTATATTTACCATGAGGTTTCAAAAAAAGAAACCCTTTATAGTTTATTAAAAAAATACAATACCAATATTGACGATCTTAATAAGGCAAATCCATTTTTAAATGGAAATTTAAAATATGGAGAGGTAATAAAAATACCTTTGCAAAAAATTGATGAAGAAATTGTTGATAGTGCTACTAAACTTTATATAGTTAAGCCAAAAGAAACTAAATATAGTATTGCTAGAACTAATGGTATTTCAATTGCTTATCTAGAAGAATTGAATCCAAAACTTAAGGAAACGGGATTACAGTCAGAAGATATTATTTTAATTCCCAAGGAAAGAATAATTGCAAGTTCAGATTTGCAGATACATAAAATAGAAAAATCAGAAACCCTTTTTAGCTTATCTAATCTTTACGGAATTTCACAAGAAGAATTGTTAGTTGCAAACCCTCAACTTGCTAATGGAGTTAATGAAGGTATGTTGATTGAAATTCCGCAGAAAGAGATTGAAAAAACTGAAATTTTTAATGATAAAATTTTAGATGGGAGTGAAGTAAATATTGCTTTAATGTTGCCTTTTAATAGTAAAAGAGATAGTTTAGATTTTAAAAATGATCGTTTATTAAATATTACTACCGATTTTTATTTAGGTTCTTTAATTGCTATTGATTCACTTGGTAAACAGGGTTTGTCTGTAAATTTAAAGGTTTACGATACGGAGAATAGTGAGTTTGTAAGTAAAAAACTAAGTCAAAACTCTGAGTTTAACAAGTACGATGTTGTGATCGGACCAATGTTTTTAAAAAATGTAAAAGCAGTTTCAAATAATTTAAAAAACAGTGGTACATTAATTTTATCGCCCTTATCTTCAAAAGATCATATATCAATAAATAATCATAATTTGGTTCAAGAGATTCCCACAGATTCTCAAATGGCATTGGAAATGTTACAATATGTAAAAGCAAATTATAAAGGTCAAAAATTAATTTTGATTAGCGATGAGAATAATGAGTCTGGTGTTAATTATAATAATATGATTAATGAAATTAAGTCGATTGATACTTTACAGAACATGACATTAATAAAGCCTAAAAAAGGTTATATTAAATTAGACGTATTTAAAAAAAGTATCGATACAGAAAAAGAGAATTGGATCTTGTTATTGGGTGATAATGAGTTATTTGTAAAAGATGTTATTCATAATTTGGGAGTTTTACCCGAAGAGAATAATATTACACTTTTTGCCTTTAAAAAAGGTAAAAATTACGACAATATTGATAATAACTATTTGAATAGAGTGAATTTTCATTACCCTACATCAAATTATTTTAATGGTGAATTAGAGTCATGTAAAGCTTTTAATTCAATTTATAGAAATAAATATAATACTTATCCAAGTAAATATTCAATGATGGGATTTGATATGACCTATGATATTTTAATGCGATTGGCCACTAGTAAAGATATTGTACAACAGGGTGTTTCTCAAAGATTATTGACCAAGTTTAATTATATTGAAAACACTTCAAATAGTATATTAAACAATGGAATTTATATTGTAAAATATGAAGACTTAGAATTAAAGAAACTAAACTAGTTCTCTTTAAATAAAAAGTCCTAAAAATATAATTTTTAGGACTTTTTATTTTTCAGAAAGATTATTAAACCAACATTGTAATCGGATTTTCAATATATCCTTTTAAGGTTTCTAAAAATAGAGAACCTGTTACACCATCAACAGTTCTATGGTCACATGCCAAAGTTAATTTCATTGTATTTCCAACTACTATATTTCCATCTTTCACTACTGGTTTTTGAACAATAGCTCCAACGGATAATATAGCTGAATTAGGCTGATTTATGATAGATGTAAAATCAGTAATACCAAACATTCCAAGATTTGAAATGGTAAAAGTACTGCCTTCCATTTCTTCCAATGCTAGTTTTTTATCTCGGGCTCTTTTTGCATAATCTTTTACCTGGGCTCCAATTTGAGTTAAATTTTGCTCATTGGCAAATCTCACTACAGGAACCAATAACCCATCATCAACACCAACAGCTACACCAATATGAACATGATGATTTTTACGAATTTTATCATCAAACCATTGCGAATTAACTTGCGGGTGTTGTTTTAAAGCTAAAGCAGTAGCTTTAACAATCATATCATTAAATGAAATTTTTGTATCAGGAATAGAATTATATTGATTTCTAAAAGCGATAGAATTATCCATATCAAATTCGACATTTAAGTAATAATGCGGAGCAGTAAATTTTGATTCGCCTAATCTACGAGCGATTACTTTGCGCATTTGAGAATTATTTACTTCCTCAAAACTTTCTTCTCCAGTAGGTACAAATGGCATGTTGGCAGCAGCACTTGATCCTGAATAATTTTCAATATCACGTTTTATTATCCTACCTCCTTCACCAGTACCTTTTACATGTTGTAAATTTATATTTCTTTCTATTGCTAATTTTTTAGCTAAAGGAGAAGCAATAATTCTTTCATTTGTACTCGTTGATTTTGGACTTGATGCAATTACTTTTTCTTCTTTTTTTACTTCAGCTTGAACAGGTTTTGTTTGTTCTGTTTTTAAGGCATTAGATTTTTTTATATTTATTTCTTCTATGGATTCAATTATTTTAGAAACATCTGTTCCTTTTTCTCCAATAATTGCTAATACTGCATCAACATTTGCAGAATCTCCTTCTTCAACACCAATAAATAAAAGAGTTCCTTGATGAAAAGATTCAAACTCCATAGTAGCTTTGTCTGTTTCAATTTCGGCTAAAATTTCACCTTCTTCTACTTTATCACCTACTTTTTTAATCCATTTTGCAACTGTGCCTTCTGTCATTGTATCACTCAATCTTGGCATCGTAATAATTTCAATTCCTTTAGGTATCTCTACTTCGTTGGATGTGACATTGTTTTCAGTTTCCACGTTTTCTTTATTTACACTGATTTTTTCAGTGTATAAATTCTCCTTAGATGGTTTAGGGGCTTTTAATAATCCCGATATATCTTCCCCTTTTTCACCAATTATGGCTAGCAATGAATCTACATTTGCAGTTTCACCTTCTTGAATTCCCAAATAAAGCAAGGTGCCTTCGTGAAAAGATTCAAATTCCATTGTTGCTTTATCAGTTTCAATTTCTGCTAGAATATCACCTTCTTCAATCTTATCACCAATTTTTATAAGCCATTTTGCAACAACACCTTCTGTCATTGTATCGCTTAATCTAGGCATATTTATTATTTCGGCCATATTATATTTTTTTAGTGGAAATTTTTTAATTTTATCTGAAACCCTTTTGTTTTGTTAACAATTTACAAACGATGTTTTAAGAAAGGATAATCTTCTTGCTCATAAACCATATCGTATAATTGTTGTTTTTTTGGATAAGGAGATTCATCTGCAAACTTCTCACATTCCAATACCTTGGCTTTTACATCATCAACTATAGCTTTGATTTCTTTATCAGTTAAATATTTTTTTTCTTGGATAACTGTTAAAACTTGTGAAATCGGATCAATTTTTTTGTACTCGGCAACCTCCGATTTTGTGCGATATTTTTGAGCATCACTCATTGAATGACCTCTGTATCTATAGGTTTTCATTTCTAAAAAGTAAGGTCCTTTTCCGCTGCGAGCATGCTTAATTGCTTTATCCATTGCTTTCGCAACCGCTACAGGATTCATTCCATCTACAGGTTCACTAGGCATTTCATAAGCCAAACCTAGTTTCCATATATCCGTATGGTTGGCAGTTCTTTCTACTGAAGTCCCCATTGCATAGCCATTATTTTCAACAATAAAAACAACTGGTAATTTCCAAGCCATTGCCATGTTAAAAGTTTCATGTAAAGAACCTTGACGAGCTGCACCATCACCAAAATAAGTTAGGGTAACTGCTTTTCTGCCAAAATACTTATCCGCGAAAGCGATACCTGCACCTAACGGAATTTGACCGCCAACAATACCATGGCCTCCATAAAACCCTTTTTCTTTTGAAAAAATATGCATTGATCCACCCATACCATGCGAAGTGCCGGTTTCTTTACCATATAGTTCTGCCATTACACGTTTTGGGTCAACACCCATTCCAATTGGCTGAACATGGTTTCTATATGCTGTTATCATTTTATCTTTCGATAGGTCCATGGCATGTAAAGCACCAGCCAACACGGCTTCCTGACCATTATATAAATGTAAAAAACCTCTAACTTTTTGTTGTATATAAACTGCTGCTAATTTGTCTTCAAACTTCCTCCAAAACAGCATATCTTTATACCAATCAATATAGGTTTGTTTTGTTATTTTTTTCATTGATACTTATTTTTTTCGGAATTGCAAAATTACGATATTTTGAATAAATTCAGAATATAAAAATGCAAAATTCAATAATTAGATGTGTTTTTGAATGTATAATGGTATAAAACAAAAAAAAGATAGGATTTACCTATCTTTTTGTCTTAATAAGTATTGAAATGTTAATCTTCAATATAATCTTCAATTGGGATACAAGAACAAACTAAATGTCTGTCTCCATATGCTTCATTTACGCGTCTTACACTAGGCCAATATTTATTAGCCTTTACAAATTCTAAGGCAAAAGCAGCATCTTTTCTTGAATAGGAATAATTCCATTCATCATTAGTTAACATCGCTTGGGTATGCGGGGCGTTTTTAAGGACAGAATCTTTATTGTCAAAAGCGTCAATTTCTTTTTTGATCTGAATAAGAGCATCCGCAAATTTATCTATTTCATCTTTATTTTCACTTTCCGTTGGTTCTATCATTAATGTGCCGGCAACTGGGAAGGAAACAGTAGGTGCATGAAAACCAAAATCCATTAACCTTTTAGCAATATCAACAACTTCTATTCCTTTTTGTTTAAATTCTCTAAAATCAACGATCATTTCATGGGCTGCAAACCCTTTTTCACCGGAATATAAAATTTGGTAATGTTTCTCTAATCTTGCTTTTAAATAGTTTGCATTTAAAATTGCGGTAATTGTAGATTCAGTTAACCCACTGCTACCCAACATTTTAATATAGCTATATGAAATTAAATCAACTAGGGCTGAGCCAAACGGAGCTGCTGAAATTGCCGTAATGGCATTTGTACCACCTGTTTTAACAATTGGATTAGATGGTAAGAATTCTGCCAAATGCTCGGCAACACAAATCGGACCAACTCCTGGGCCACCACCACCATGAGGAATCGCAAATGTTTTGTGCAAATTCAAGTGGCAAACATCAGCACCAATTCTAGCAGGATTAGTTAATCCAACTTGTGCATTCATGTTGGCACCGTCCATATAAACCTGACCGCCATTGCTATGAATAATTTTTGTAATTTCTCTAATAGCCGATTCAAAAACACCATGCGTTGATGGGTAAGTTACCATCAAAGCAGCTAAATTGTCTTTATGTTTAATGGCTTTTTCACGTAAATCATCTACATCAATATTGCCTGATTCAGAAGTTTTTGTTACCACAACTTTCATTCCGGCCATAACTGCCGATGCAGGATTTGTACCGTGTGCAGAAGCTGGAATCAAACAAATATTTCTATGAGAATCACCTTTAGATTTGTGAAAAGCTCTAATTACCATTAACCCTGCATATTCACCCTGAGCTCCTGAATTTGGTTGTAATGAAGTTGCAGAAAATCCTGTTATGATGTTTAATTGTTCTTCTAATCCTTTTAACATTTCATGGTAACCTTGAGCTTGATTTACCGGAACAAATGGGTGAATTGAATTCCAATTGCTCATACTTAAAGGCAACATTTCAGTGGCAGCATTTAATTTCATGGTGCATGAACCTAATGAAATCATAGAATCAGTTAACGAAATATCTTTGCGCTCTAACCTTTTAATGTAGCGCATCATTTCAGTTTCTGAATGATATTTATGAAAAACTTCGTGAATTAAATAATTTGATGTACGTTGTAATTCTTTAGGAATTGATAAACTAACAGGACAATCAGTTATTTTATGTGAATATAAATTTTCGGCATGAGCCAAAATATCAATAATATCTTCTATATCGGATAGGGTAGTAGTTTCATTAATTGAAATACTAATAGTTTTTTTATTGACATAAAGAAAGTTAACCTCTTTTTCTTCTGCCAATTCCTTCACCTTTGCAGCATTGGATACTTTAATTTTTAAAGTGTCAAAAAATGTTTTATTGTATTGTTTTAAACCTAATTTTAATAAAGCATCATCTAATATATTGGTTAAAGAATGTATTTGACGAGCAATATATTTTATACCATCAGGTCCGTGATAAACAGCAAACATTCCTGCCATTACAGCTAATAAAACCTGAGCAGTACAAATATTTGAGGTTGCTCTTTCCCGTTTTATGTGTTGTTCACGAGTTTGTAAAGCCATTCTCAATGCTCGGTTTTCATCAGCATCAACGGTAACCCCAATTATTCTACCTGGTATTAATCTTTTATACTCGTCATGAGTAGCAAAATAACCAGCATGAGGGCCACCAAAACCTAGCGGAATTCCAAACCGTTGTGTTGTTCCAACAGCAACATCTGCACCCATTTCGGCAGGAGATTTTAATATTGCTAAGCTTAAAATATCAGCAGCAACTACAACTTTTATTTCTTTTTCATGAGCATTTTCAATAAATTTTGTATAATCAAATATTTCTCCATGCTTTGCTGGATATTGAACAATTGAACCAAAGAAATTTTCATTAAATTCTATTTTTTCATGATCTCCAAAAATCAATTCAATGTCTAAAGGTTCTGATCTTGTTTTAAGAATATCAATTGTTTGAGGCAAAACTTCATCAGAAACAAAAAATTGATTTGCATTTGCTTTTTTCTGATTACG